>NZ_LSIS01000375.1:0-2076 GCF_001556365.1 Blastomonas sp. CCH1-A6
CCCTTGGGCCCCAGGGTTACCTTGACCGCATTGGCCAGGATATCGACGCCGCGCAGCATCCGGGCGCGTGCGTCTTCTGCGAACACTACTTCCTTGGCAGCCATGATGGCCTACCTCCTTTTTCCAGATTTCGGTTGAACAAATGGAAATGACGACGGGAAAGGTCAGGCCGCCTGTTTCAGCTCGGCCACGGTCTCGACCACGCCCAGGATGTCGCTTTCCTTCATGATGAGCAGATCCTCGCCGTCGATCTTGACCTCGGTGCCCGACCATTTGCCGAACAGGATGCGATCGCCCGGCTTGACCGCCAGCGCGATCAGCTCGCCCTTGTCGGTACGGCTGCCCGGGCCGGTGGCGACCACTTCGCCTTCCTGCGGCTTTTCCTTGGCAGTGTCGGGAATGATGATGCCGCCGGCCGTCTTCTCATCGGCCTCGATACGGCGAACCAGCACGCGATCGTGCAAGGGACGGAAATGCATGCATAACCTCCAATTGCAAAAACGTTGATGGAAAGCCTCCCCCGGAGACTCCAGCAGGAGGCGAGCGGCAAAATTGTAAGCCTGTCCGGGCAGTTCAAGAGGGCCGCTCAAAATTTCAGCACTCGCCGCCAGCGAGTGCCAGCAAATTACATCATATCAATGGGATAGAAGGGATTTGCGCTGCAAGCGTCCTTGACACGGCCCGCTGTTCGAAAGAAATATGCCCACGATTTTCGTCCCTATTCGCAAAGGCCATCTGATCAGCATCGGGAGAACGCATCATGGCAGGAGATCAGGATTTTCGGTTGCAGCTTCTGGGCTACAGCCTGACGACCGTGGAGATCGCCTATTATCTGCCCGATCATCCCTCGCTGCTGCAGCTGTTCGTCTGGCAGCAATATGACGAAGCACCCGAATATCCCGGGCTGCGCCGCTTTCTCGATACGTGGCGGCGCGATATCGAGGCGGTCCTGCATTCGGTGACCATCGCCAACGACCGCAATATGGGGCCGCGCACCTGGAGACCAACCGACGCTGTCCGCTGCATTCAATAGCGGCGGCGGGCGAAAGCGGTGCAGGGCCAGCATCGGACGCCCAGCCGACGACTTCTCGCCAATCGAGAAGGCGATGCTGCAGGCTTTGGTCACGTAACCAGCATTAGATGACAAATTGGTCCGTCCGCTTTCACTGAAGTGGCTTCCAGACGGGGGACGAACTGCTGCCCACTCGGCGACGGTCACGAGCGGGGTCGACGCGCGACCGAGAAACCTCAACGACTACTTCTGGCGAAACCAGACGTTTACCGCAGCGGCCGGGAGTGACCGAGGTTGGGTCGGTACGAGCCCGACTGGGTCTACACCCTCCCGCCTATGGACCGTTCTTCAAATGGCCAACCCGGCCATAGGAGAATGACCATGGAAATGACTGAATCTCAGACCGTTGCGACCAAACGTCAGGTCTGGAATGCCGGGCGAACCGTCGGTGCGAAGCGTGCACTAAAGCCAAAGCAAATATGGCAGATTCGGTTCTACCTCAATCAGAACCGTCGCCTGCGAGATCGTGCACTGCTTGACCTCGCGATCGATAGCAAGCTTCGCGGCTGCGACTTGGTAAGGATGAAAATTGGAGACATCGTGAGCGGCGGACAGATCCGGACGCGCGCAATCGTAATGCAGCAGAAAACAAGTCGCCCGGTTCAGTTCGAATTGCTTGCGGACGCACGAGCGAGTTTGCTGACATGGCTCGAACGCCGAGGCGGTACGGTCGAAGACTATGTGTTTCCGAGCCGCGTCGATCGTGATCGTCATCTCAGCACGCGCCAGTATGAGCGGCTTGTAGATGATTGGGTTACGGCGGTCGGCCTGATGCGAAGCGAGTACGGTACTCATTCGCTTCGGCGCACAAAGGCGTCGATAATCTACAGGGCGACCGGCAACCTGCGCGCTGTCTAGATCCTTCTCGGTCACTGCAAGATCGAGAATACCGTACGCTATCTCGGGATCGACGTGGAAGACGCACTAGCCCTTGCCGAAAACACAGAAATTTGAATGATCAGCTCCTCGTCGCCGGCGGGGAGCTGGCCATACGGCCTTGGGAC
>NZ_LSIS01000376.1:0-6918 GCF_001556365.1 Blastomonas sp. CCH1-A6
GGCACCCGCCGGTGCGGCCTCGCGCCGGAAGCCCGCCGCGCGCATCAGCCGCTCGGCATTGGTGGTGCTGAGCCCCATCGAGATGGCGAGCGCAGGATCGATGGCGAAGCTCTGCGCCTCGCCCTTGCCATCATGCGCGGCGCGGATCAGCTTTTCTGCCATATCCACGCGCAGCCCCTGATCGCCGAGTGCGCGATAGGCCGGGTGCCCGTCGCCCGGCAGCGCCGATGTCGGAACCACCGTGCGCAGGCTCTCGACGGCAGGATCGAGTGCTTGCGGTAGTGCTCCGCCCGATCGTATCGCGCGCATCAACCGCAGCATCGCCTGGCAATCGGGCCGGATCATCGCAGCGCAGAAAATGTCGAGACTGCCCAGACGCACGCCCAGCCGCTGCAGCACCTGCCGCGAAGGCGTATCGAGCGCGGCGATCAGCGGCTCGGCCTCGCTCCGCGCGATGGCCCCGCCCGCCTCGACCAGTTGCACCAGCAGCGCGCGCAGCGGGCCCGAGCAGCGCTTGTCCTCCGCCGCCCGGGTCAGCGCGCGCACCGGGGCGAGCGCCTTCTTGAGATGCGCCTCGAGCCAGTTCGTGACATGCGCCAACAACGCCTCGCGATCGGGGCGCGGAATGGCGTCGAGCGCACGGTCGGGCTGGAAACGCGGATGGCCGAGCGAAGGGCCGCGCACCAGCAGGCCGATGCGCTGACCGCGCCAGAACAGCGCGGGACGCCCCTTGTCGTCCGCGCCGATCCCCAGCGCCTTCGCGCCATCGGCGATCAGATCGCGCGCGCGCCGCGCGAGCAATCCGGGCAGATGGCGGTCGGCAGCGGCGACCAGCAGCTTGCGGTCGGCCAGCCGCGCCTGCGCATCGACGACGAACGAAAAGCCGCTCAGATGCCCGATCGGTTCGCCATCAACGCAGATCGCATCGCCCTCTTCGAGCGTGACCGGCAGCAGCGAGGCATCGCCGCCCAGGCCCCGCAGCAGCACCGCGGTGCGCCGGTCGACGAAGCGCTGCGCCAGCGCGCGGTGCAGCGCGTCGGACAATCGCTCCTCGACCTCGCGCGCGCGCCCAGCCATCTCGGCGGGATCGGCGAGCCAGTCGCGGCGCTGCGCGACATAGGCCCAGGTGCGGATCGCCGCGATGCGCGCCCCCAGCTTCTCGACGTCGCCCTGAACCGAATCGAGATCGGCAATCTTGCGCGCGATGAAATCGACTGGGATATGCCCCAGCCCCTGGCCAAGATGCTGCCAGAGCTGGCTGACGAAATTCGCGTGATGCTCCGCCCCGCGATGCTGGAAATCGGGCAGCGAGCACACCGACCAGAAGCGCCGCACCGCCGCCTGTCCGCGCACGCTCGCTGCGACCTGGGAATCGTCGGCCAGGCGGCGCAGCACGGCAAGGTCGATCGCCTCGGGCGCGGGCTTGAGGACCGGGCTCGAGGGCAACCGCTCGAGATCGGCGATCAGCGTGCCCAGGCTGTCGAAGCGCAGCCGGGATTCGCGCCAGAACAGCGACTTGAGCGGCGGAAAGCTGTGCTGCTCGATCCGCTCGATCTCCTCGTCTGTGAACTGCGCATCGTGATGCCCCGCGACCGATCCGAAGGTGCCGTCGCGCTGGTGCCGCCCGGCGCGCCCGGCGATCTGCGCCATTTCCGACAGGGTCAGCCGCCGGCGGCGCGCGCCGTCATATTTGTGCAGCGAGGCGAAGGCGACATGCTCGACATCCATGTTGAGCCCCATGCCGATCGCATCGGTGGCGACGAGATAATCGACCTCGCCCGCCTGGTACATTGCGACCTGCGCATTGCGCGTGGCGGGGCTCAGCGCGCCCATGACCACCGCCGCGCCGCCTCTGAAACGCCGCAGCATCTCGGCCACGGCATAGACCTCTTCGGCCGAGAAGGCGACGATCGCGCTGCGCGGCGGCAGGCGCGAGAGCTTCTTGATCCCGGCATAGCTCAGCGTCGAAAAGCGTGGGCGGCCGATGATCTCGGCATCGGGCACGAGTGCGCGGATCATCGGCGACAAGGCTTCGGAACCCAGGATCATGGTCTCATCGCGCCCGCGCGCGTTGAGCACGCGGTCGGTGAACACATGCCCGCGTTCGGGATGCGCGCCCAGTTGCGCCTCGTCGATCGCGACAAAGGCGAAATCGCGCCCCTGATCGAGCGGCATGCTTTCGGCGGTGGAAAGGAACCAGCGCGCGCCGGGCGGGACGATGCGCTCCTCGCCGGTGACCAGTGCGACCTCGTTCGGCCCCTTGATCTTCACCACCCGGTCATAGACCTCGCGCGCCAGCAGACGGAGCGGAAAACCGATCAGGCCGCTGGAATGCGCGCACATCCGCTCGATCGCGAGGTGCGTCTTTCCGGTGTTGGTCGGGCCCAGCACCGCAGTGACAGGGCTCGGCGAAAATCGGGTCATGGGAGCAGCCTCCATTCCCTACATCATGGCAGCACACGGGCATTGCAAGACCCGCATGCAAAGCCCTGTGGATAGGTTGCGCCGCTGATCGGTCTTCTTGCACCGCTCATCCCGGAGACAGGGTTTTACACCCCGGGTTAATTTGACTTTAACTGGTCATGTCCACACAGATTGCGGCGAGGAAACGCCATCGTGCCGGTCCTTTGGGAGCAGCGCGGGAGGAATGGCGGCAAGGGGTCGGTCTTGTTTCAGCAACGCGAACAGCTTTTGGGGGCCGGTGCCGCCAGTGCCAGACTATCTCTGGCCGATGTGCTCCCGACGCCGACCCGGCCCGCTCAGCCTGCCCCAGCCCTGCCCGCCCCGGCGACCGGTATCAAGGCGCTCAAGGAGCGGCTGCTGCGCACCCGCCAGTTCATCCACGACACCAACTGGACGCCCGATCTCGGCCAGAATATCGGCAGCCTCGAATGGTTTCGCGGGCTCGGCACCCTGTGCCTGCTGTGCACCGGAGCCTATGCCGTGTTCCCCGGGGTCAGCCCCATCGGTGCCGCCGCAACTGCCCCTGCCCCGGTCGCGCGCGAGGAATTGCGCAGCCAGATGATCATGCCGATGGCGTTCGGTAGCGACACCGGGCATGCCATGGGCGCGACCGATGCCGTGGTCGCGCTGCGCCAGGCCCCCGAGCGGCCGACGATCGAGCTGGCTGCCACGATCGGACGCGGCGACAGCTTCCTGCGCGTGATGCAGCGCGCGGGCGTGGGCAGCGGTGATGCGCAAGCGGTCGCCAATCTCGTTTCCTCGGTGGTTCCGCTCGACGATATTCGTGACGGCACCCGCATCGACATTACGCTTGGCCGCCGCTTCGCGCGCAACCAGCCGCGCCCGGTCGAGCTGATCGCCTTCCGCGCGCGCTTCGACCTCAATGTCGAGATCGTCCGCGCAGGCTCGGCGCTCGATCTGGTGCAGAAGCCCATCCTCGTCGACGCGACGCCGCTTCGCATTCGCGGGACGGTCGGCTCGAGCCTCTACCGCTCGGCGCGCGCCGCAGGGGCCCCGCCCTCGGCGATCCAGGCCTATCTGCGCACCCTGGCGACGCAGCTTTCGATCGGCAGCGACATCCGCTCGACCGACCAGTTCGACATCATCGTCGATTACAAGCGCGCCGCCACCGGCGAGGTCGAACTCGGCGACCTGCTCTATGCAGGCCTCGAACGCGGCGGCAAGCCGCGCGCACAGATGCTGCGCTGGAAGACCGGCAACAACGTCCAGTGGTTCGAGGCCTCGGGCGTCGGCGAGACGCGCGGCGAGTTCGCCCGCCCCGTCAACGGCGCGGTCACCTCGGGCTTCGGCTATCGCCGCCACCCGATCCTGGGCTTCCGCCGCATGCACAGCGGCATCGATTTCAAGGCCAGTTCGGGCGCGCCGATCTATGCGACGGCGGACGGCGTGGTGAACTATGCCGGGCGCAAGGGCGGATACGGCAATTTCGTGCGCATCGCGCATGGCGGCAATATCGCCACCGGCTATGGCCATATGAGCCGCATCGCGGTGAGCAACGGCATGCGCGTGCGGCGCGGCCAGGTGATCGGCTATGTCGGTTCGACCGGCCTTTCGACCGGCCCGCATTTGCATTACGAGCTCTATCGCGGTGGCCGCGCGGTCGACCCCAATTCGGTCAAGTTCACCACCCGTGCCCAGCTTTCGGGCAGCGAACTCGCCAATTTCCGTGCACGCCTCAAGCAGCTGCTCGGCGTGGCGCCGGGTGCCGCGCTGCAATCGCTGAGCCCACCGCCTGCCGCGAAGAGCGACGAACCCAAGCGCGAGATCGAGCGCATTGCGGGCACGACGATCGCCTGATCGCAAATACAAGTCTTGCCGCGCTTCCGTCACCCTGAACTTGTTTCAGGGTCCATTTTGCCCAATGCGGCTTCGGCTGCGGATGCAGGATGGATCCTGAAACAAGTTCAGGATGACGGGGCGTGAGCAGTCAATCCCGTAGCGCCACCCAGGTCGGCGCATGGTCGCTGGCCTTTTCGCGGCCGCGATGATCCTTGTCGACGCCGATCGCGCTCAGCCGGTCGGCGGCGGCAGGGCTCAAGAGCAGGTGATCGATGCGGAAGCCATGGTCGCGTTGCCAGGCGCCTGCCTGATAGTCCCAATAGGTCCACACCCCGCCGCCGGGGCGCAGCGTGCCGATCGCATCGGTCCAGCCATCGGCGAGGATGCGCTGGAAGGCGGCGCGGCTCTCGGGCTGCATCAGCGCGTCACTGGCCATGGCGCGCACCGAGTAGACGTCATTATCGCGCGGGATGACGTTGTAATCGCCCGCCAGCACCGCCGGCACCTCTTCCGCCAATATCTGCTTGGCGCGCTTGCGCAGACGCTCCATCCAGCGCAGCTTGTAGTCGAATTTCGGCCCCGGCTGCGGGTTGCCGTTGGGCAGGTAGATACACGCGACGCGGAGGCCGTGGACATCGGCCTCCAGATAGCGCGAATGCTCGTCTTCGGGCTCGCCCTCGAGCCCGCGCCTCACCTCGACCGGTTGCGCGTCCCGCGCCAGGATGGCGACGCCGTTGAACCCCTTCTGCCCGTGCCAGATCGCGCCATAGCCGAGCTTCTCGAACTCGGAGGCTGGAAAGCCCTCATCCTGCGTCTTGATCTCCTGCAGACAGGCGACATGCGGGCGGGTCTCTTCCAGCCATTCGAGCAGGCGCGGCAGGCGGGCCTTGATGCCGTTGATATTGTACGAGGCGATGCGCAGCATTCGGGTGTCTTAGCCGCAGCATCGGCGCTTGCCCAGCCATTTAGCCCCTGTTCATTTGCGCCCGCATAAGCCACGATCCAGCGACATATCTGGGGAGGTCATCATGCGGCGTTCGTCTCGGTTCTCGATCGGAGCGGCTGCGCTCGGCCTGTTCGCCCTCGGCCCGGCGCTGGCGCAGGATGCGAGCCTTCCCGATGGCCCGAGCACGCAGGGCAATGTCTCGGTCACCGTCTATAATGGCGGCACCTCGCTGGTGCAGGACATCCGCAGGCTGAACATCGCCAGCGGCACCAGCCGGATCGAGTTTCCCGATGTCTCCGCGCAGATCCAGCCTGAAACGGTGAGCTTTTCCGCCGAGGGCGCGACGATCGTCGAGCAGAATTTCGACTATGACCTGCTCACCCCCGGCAAGCTGATGGAAAAGGCGGTGGGCGAGACGATCACGCTCATCCGCACCAACCCGGCGACCGGCGCGGAAACGCGCGAGCGCGCCAAGGTGCTGTCGGTCAATGAGGGCGTGGTCGTCCAGATCGGCAATCGCATCGAGGTGCTGCGCGACGACGGTCTGCCGGTGCGCGCGGTGTTCGACAAGGTGCCCGACAATCTGCGCGCGCGCCCGACGCTCTCGATCACCGTGGACAGCCAGCGCGCCGGACAGCGCGATGCCGCGATCCGCTATCTGACCGGGGGCCTCGGCTGGTCGGCGGATTATGTCGCGCTGTTCGACGAGGCCAGGGGCAGCATCGACGTGCAGGGCTGGGTGACGCTGTCCAACAGCTCCGGCACGACGTACAAGAATGCCGATACGCTGCTGGTCGCAGGGAATCCGCAGGGCGCATCGGGCTTCGGCAACCGGCGCGGCAACATCCGCAGCGCCGGGACCGAGACAGCGAACCGCGAGCGGCTGGGCGATTATTATCTCTACCCCGTCGGCCGCACGACGATTGCCGATCGCCAGACCAAGCAGATCAGTTTCCTCGACGTGCAGGGCGTGCCGGCGATGCGCGCCTATGAATATCGCGTTGGCTGGCTGGCGAGCATGAACGAGCCGCAGAGCGCGGACACGGTGGTCAAGTTCAGCTCGAGCAAGTCAGGGGGCCTGGGCGATGCGCTGCCCGCAGGCAGCGTGCGCTTCTACCAGCGCGACCAGCGCGGATCGCCGCAGTTCATCGGCGAGAACGGCATCGGTCACACGCCGATGGGCAGCGCGCTGGCGCTCAAGACCGGCGAGGCATTCGATGTGAAGGTCAAGAGCACCGTAGTCGAGCGCAAGCGGCTGTCGAGCAGCAAATGGCAGACCAGCATGCGCTACGAGCTGACCAATGCGCGCGATGGCGCGGTCACGGTCGATCTGATGCAATCGGGGCTCGATTTCGGCTGGACCGACACGCGCATCGTCACCGAGAGCCAGAAGAGCGAGCGGCGCAACAGCGACGCGGTGGTCTGGGCGGTGACCGTGCCCGCGAACGGCAGCGCGGAGGTCACCGCGACCTTCGAGACGCGGTATTGAGGGCAGGCGGATAAGGCCAGCACGGTGCGCCCATCCCCCTTCCCGTTTGTCCCGAGCGAAGTCGAGGGACGTGGTCGCCACCGGTTGCGCGAGGTCCCTCGACACGCTCGGGACAAACGGAGGTGGGTGCTTGGGGCATTGGTGGCGTTCGTGCTTTCACCCTGCCTTCCCCCCGCCCTGACCGCGCTGCGGATCGCGATAGATGGTGACCGCGACGGAG
>NZ_LSIS01000377.1:0-1581 GCF_001556365.1 Blastomonas sp. CCH1-A6
GGCTGCTGCTCCACCATGATGCGGCAACGGGCACGCTTGCGACCATCGACGGGCGCGAGATGGCCCCGGCCTCGGCGAGCGAGAAGCTGCTGCTCGGCGCGGATGGCAAGCCGCTGCCGTTCATCGAGGCGTTTCAGGGTGGGCGCAGCGTCGGCGTGCCGGGCAATATCCGGCTGATGGCGATGGCGCACCAGAAATGGGGCAAGCTGCCATGGGCCGATCTGTTTGGCCCGGCGATCCGGCTGGCGGAAGAGGGCTTTGTCGTCAACGATGCGCTGGCCCGGGCTCTCGCCCGGCTCGCGCCGATCTGGGCGCGCTTCCCCGATGCGCGCGCGATCTACTGGAACGCGACCGGTCCCAAGAAGGTCGGCGACCGGGTGACAAATCCCGCGCTTGCCGAACTGCTGCGCGCGGTGGCCAAGGGCGGGCCCGATGCCTTCTACACCGGCAAGAACGGCCAGGCGCTGGCTGATGCGGTGACCAAGGCCAGCGTCAATCCCGTACCCATGACCATGGCCGACCTTGCCGCCTACAAGGCGAAGGAGCGCCCGCCGGTCTGCTCGCGCTATCGCGGCTACAAGATCTGCGGCATGGGCCCGCCCTCCTCGGGCGCGACGACGGTGCAGCAGATCCTGGGGATGCTCGAGCCGCACGATATCGGTGCGCTGGGGCCGGATAATGCCAAGACCTGGCACCTGATCGGCGAGGCGATGCAGCTCGCCTATGCCGATCGCGAGAGCTATCTGGGTGACGCCGACTTTGTTTCGGTCCCGGTCAACGGCCTGCTCGACCCGGCCTATGTGAAATCGCGCGCGGCGCTGATCGATCCCGACAAGGCACTGAACACATATGAGGCGGGCACCCCGCCGGGCTCTGAGCCGCGCACCGCCGCATTGTCGAGCGAAGTCGCGGGCACCACGCATTTTGTCGCGGTCGATGGTGCGGGCAATATCGTCAGCATGACCTCGACGGTCGAAGGCCCGTTCGGCAGCCAGCTGATCGCCAACGGCTATTTCCTCAACAACGAGCTGACCGATTTCACCTTCGCGCCCGAGAAGAACGGCAAGAAGGTCGCCAACCGGGTGCAGCCGGGCAAGCGCCCGCTGTCCTCGATGTCGCCGCATATCGTCTATGACGCTCAGGATCGCCCGGTGCTCGCGGTCGGTTCGGCGGGCGGCAAGCGCATCATCATGCACGTCACCAAGGCATTGATCGGGGTGATCGATTTCAAGCTGCCCGCCGGTGAGGCGCTGGCGCTGCCCAATATCTATTTCGGCAACGGTTCGCTGATCGTCGAGGGCAAGACGCCCTTGGGCGGCATGAACGAGGCGCTCGCCGCGTTCGGACAGCCGGTGGTGGTCGACGAGCTGGGATCGAAGCTCAATGCGGCGCAGTTCAACGGCAAGGGCTGGACCGGCTATGCCGATCCGCGCAGCCCGGGCGTCGCGCTCGCCGAGTAAGGCGCGCTTTCGACCAAGGCGGCGCGGGCTTCGACCAGCACAAGGCCGCGGGGCAGACAGGCGGGTCATCGCAGGTTAAGACTGGCTGTGATGAAACTTCCTGTTCCCCGCGCCATAACCC
>NZ_LSIS01000378.1:0-2563 GCF_001556365.1 Blastomonas sp. CCH1-A6
TGAGGCTGTTCTGCAGCCGGGTATAGCTGTCGATCAGGCCGACGACCTGCTGCGTCGTGAACGCGGCGGCGAACGTGCCAGCCAGCCCGCGCAGGCTTCCCCCGATCGCGGCGCTTGACCGGCTGAACTGCTGCTCGAGCCGTTGCACATCGCGGTCGATGCGGTTGAACGATTGCTGCGAAAGCGCGGTCGCGGATTTGAGCTCGGCCCGATAGCGGCCCATCTCGGCGCGCAGCTGGACAATGACGGGATCTACCTCTGTCATCAGTTGGGCGCTCCAAGGCCGTGCGCCGCGGTGAACCGGCGCAGTTTGTCCAGCTTTTCAGGGTCGGGAGCGCTGTTGCTGGTATCGGCGTGCATGGCGTTCCATCCGGCAAGAAGGGCCGTGTATTCCCACCACGTCAGAGCCTCGGGGTTTACGTGCATCGCCGCGCAGTTGGCGTAGATCACGCTGGGGTCGCAGAATCCGCTTGCGTCTCGCTGGCGCCGTCCGCTTCCGGCGTTACTGCTTTTTTTTTAGCCTGGTATCCGACGATACGGGCGTAGAGGATCGCGGCGGCGATATCCCACGCGGCAACCAGTGGCATCGGGTGCACATAGGTTTCGACAAGGCGCTTGGCGTCGAGGGGGGAGACCCGCACGGTCTCGCCATCGACAATGCCCTCACCGCCGCCGATCAGGGCGAGCCGGATCGTCTCGTAGACTTCCTGGACCGCCGCCTCGGCCTGGTCGGGCACGCCGATATGAACACCATCGCCGATCAGCGCGCGGCCAGCCATGACGCTGGAATAGATCGCGAGGATGTTCTTGCGCTGGCGCGCGCCGTCGGGGCCGGTCGTACCGCACTTTTCCTGCAGCTCGATAATTTGCGGCAGTTTCAGGTCGAAGGCATAGGTGCCGTCGGCGAACTCAAGGGAGAGGGCGGTTTCCATGCGTCATGCCGCCGCCCAGGCCAGCGCTCCGTCGCCTTCAAGGGTCAGCTCGATCGCGGAGTCGCTATCGCGGTTGACGTTGATGTTCTTGGCCGTCAGGACAGCGCCGCCCGACCACGTGCCGAGCAGGTCGCCCGCATCGGTGCCGTCGTCGTCATAGGCCTCGACCTTGTAGTTGTTCAGCTTGCCGAGCAGGGCGCGAAGATTGGTTTCCTCGCTCGCGTTGGTGAGGCCGGATGCCGTGATGGTCCACGAGGTGCCGTTGACCTTGACCTTCGTGACGCCAGGCTTGTTGGGGGTGGCGCAATCGCGGACGCGGCGCGAGGTGGTGTCGACGCTCTCGTTGACCGCGACATCGATGATACCGCAGACGGTCGTGAAAACTTCGGGAGTTGCGCCGTTGCCCACCTTGAGCAGGCCAAAATCAAACTCGTTGGGAAGGCTCATGCCATGATCTCCGCGCGTGGATATTGCGCGGGATGCTATGGCGTTTGTCAGTCCTCTTTACGGACGACGCGGAATTGACGGCGCGCGCGCTCGGCTTCCCAATCGGCTTGCGATGGTGCCTCGGCCTCGATCGCCATCATGCGGATGAGGTGCGCGGATTCTGGCCCTGCCTCGTCCGCCATCTCCTCGATATCGTCGAGATCGATCAGCCCGCGCTTGTAAAGTTGCTTGATCAGCGCCAGTGCGGCGGGGTCGGGGGTTTCTGCCATCGCGCCGACAGTATCACGCGGCGATGACCCTTGCACGAAAATCCGTGACCGCGTGGAAAGCTTCCGGCTCGGCGCCATCGACCAGCAAGTCGGTGTTGATGCACTTGAGCGTCATCGTGCCCCCGGCGAGCGGCAAGCGCGCCTTGTGCAGCGCCGCCTCGATCGCGGACTGGATCAGCCCGGCATGATCCTCGGCTGTCTGCGTGACCTGCCTGCCGTTCTTGACCGGCTTGGCGAAGGCGTGCACGACGATGCGGCCCACGCCGCCCGCGACGCACGCGGCGTCGAGCGGGGCGAAGGTGATCGAGCCGAGCTTGATGAACGGCCAGGTCGGCTCGGAAAGCGGGGATTGGCCGTGGATCGAAGCGGCAGGAACGAGCGCGGTAACGCCCGTGTCAGCTTTCAGGGCTGTCAGCACCGCTTGGCGGGACAGTCTGACCAGTCCGGTTGCCATTGCGCTTCTCCTTGATGACGTTGGCCGCGAGCGCCGCCGCCGCGTGATCGTCGGGCATGTCGTGCGTCCCGGCGGGGTATTCGATGGTCAGCAGCGGGGTGCGATAGGTCCAGCTCTGGTCAAGCGTTACGTTCATGTTCAATCCTTTGCGTTGCTGCGCGATTGGCGCACGGCCTGCGATACGGCCCGCTCGACCAGCGCCACGACCTCGGCGCGCTTCTTGTCGCGCGCCGGGCGCATGAAGGGACGGGCGGCCATCTTCGATGTGCCGAACTCGAGCGGGATGGAATAGGGCGCGTTGCTCGACACCTCGACCAGCAGCGGCCCCTTCTGCACCGTCTCGATATTGTCGCCCAGCCTGCCCGTGTCCTGGTTCGGCGGCTCGCCGGGCTTGGACGGGACGTGGTTCTTGCCGCTGACCGCGCCTTGCGTGATCGAAAGCTGCGCCTCGACCTGGATGC
>NZ_LSIS01000379.1:0-290 GCF_001556365.1 Blastomonas sp. CCH1-A6
CGCGCGCGCCAAGGGCAAGTTCGAGATCACCAAGACCGATGCGCAGTGGAAGCAGCAGCTGACAGCGGATCAATATTATGTGCTTCGCCAGGAAGGGACCGAACGGCCCTTTTCCAGCCCGCTGAACAAGGAAAAGCGCGCCGGCACCTTCCTGTGCGCCGGATGCCAGCTGCCGCTGTTTTCCTCCAAGACCAAATATGAAAGCGGCACCGGCTGGCCGAGCTTCTACGCGCCGCTGCCCAGAGCTGTGGGCACCAGCACCGACACGCTGCTCGGCTATCCGCGCACCG
>NZ_LSIS01000380.1:0-310 GCF_001556365.1 Blastomonas sp. CCH1-A6
GCCCTGGAAATTGTCGCCCAGCGCGAGAGGGACCACCTGGGCGACACCGGGGTCGTCGCGCAGGCGTTCAAGTTCGCCGAGCGGGATGTTTCCGGTCGGAACATCGATATGATAGACGCTCGAAAGCACCAGCTGCAGCGGCGAGCCCTTGGCACCGACGACCAGATCGATCCCGCGCGCGTCGCGCTCGAATCGCTCTCCGGCCTGCTCGGCAAATTGCAGCAGCAGCACCAGCGTCGCGACCGCAATGCCGAGCAGCAGCGCGTTGAGCGCCACGCCGAGCGGTCGATCGCGCATATAGGCAAGCGCC
>NZ_LSIS01000038.1:0-7048 GCF_001556365.1 Blastomonas sp. CCH1-A6
CCCGCCACGGCCAGCTCGACATCGCCGTCGAGCGTGACGATGCGGCTGACCGTGCTGGTCTTGCCCGAGGGCAGCACGCGCACGGCATCGCCCGGCTCCACCGTGCCGCCTGCGATCAGTCCGGAAAAGCCGCGGAAATCGAGGTTCGGACGGTTGACCCATTGCACCGGCATGCGGAAGGGCCTGGCCTGATCGGTCGGCGTGTCGACCTCGACCGTTTCGAGGTGCTCGACCAGACTGGGCCCTGAATACCAGGGCGTGTTGGGCGAGGGCGCGGTGATGTTGTCGCCCTTGAAGCCGCTGATCGGCATCGCGACGAATTCGGCAATTCCGATGCTCGCGGCGAACTCCCGATATTCCGCTACGATCTCGTCGAAACGCGCCTGACTGTAGTCGACCAGATCCATCTTGTTCACCGCCAGCAAGATATGGCGGATGCCGATGAGATGCGCGAGGTAGCTGTGCCGCCGCGTCTGCGTCAGTACGCCCTTGCGCGCGTCGATCAGGATGACGGCAAGGTCGGCGGTGGAGGCACCGGTGACCATGTTGCGCGTGTACTGCTCGTGCCCCGGCGTGTCGGCGACGATGAACTTGCGCTTTTCGGTCGAGAAGAAGCGATAGGCGACATCGATGGTGATGCCCTGTTCGCGTTCGGCCGCGAGGCCATCGACGAGCAGCGCGAAGTCAATCTCCGCCCCTTGCGTGCCGACGCGCTTGCTGTCTGCTTCCAGCGCGGCCAGCTGATCCTCGAAGATCATCTTGCTGTCATAGAGCAGCCGCCCGATCAGCGTGGACTTGCCGTCGTCCACCGACCCGCAGGTGATGAAGCGCAGCATCGTCTTGTGCTGGTGCTTGTCGAGATAGGCGAGGATGTCCTCGGCGATCAGGGCTTCGGTCTGATAGACGGGGGTCTGGTCGACGGGTTCCATCAGAAATAGCCCTCCTGCTTCTTCTTCTCCATGCCCGCGCCGCCCGCGTCCTTGTCGATCACGCGGCCTTGGCGTTCGGACGTGGTGGTGAGCAGCGTCTCCTGGATCACCTCGGGCAGGGTGCTCGCAGTGCTTTCGACCGCGCCGGTCAGCGGGAAGCAGCCGAGGGTACGGAAGCGGATCGATCGATTGGTGATCTCGGGCCGATAGCCCAGCACCTTTTCCAGCCTTGGTATGTCATCGGCCATGAACAGCTGCCCCTCCCATTCGAAAGTGGGGCGGACCTTGGCGAAATAGAGCGGCACGATCGGCACGGCATTGAGCTGGATATACTGCCAGATATCGAGCTCGGTCCAGTTGCTGATCGGGAAGACGCGAATGCTCTCACCCTTGTTCTTGCGCGCGTTATAAAGGTTCCAGAGCTCCGGGCGCTGGTTCTTCGGGTCCCAGCCATGGCTCGCGGTGCGGAACGAGAAGATGCGCTCCTTGGCACGGCTCTTTTCCTCGTCGCGCCGCGCGCCGCCGAACGCCGCATCGAAGCCGTAGAGGTCCAGCGCCTGCTTCAGCCCCTCGGTCTTCCACATGTCGGTGTGCAGTGGGCCGTGGTCGAACGGATTGATACCGCGGTCCGCTGCTTCGGGGTTCTGATAGACCAGCAGTTCCATGCCGCTTTCGCGCGCCATGGTGTCGCGAAGCTTGTACATGTCCTGGAACTTCCAGGTCGTATCGACATGCAGCAGCGGGAAGGGCGGGGGCGACGGGAAGAAGGCCTTGCGCGCGAGATGCAGCATCACCGCGCTGTCCTTGCCCACCGAATAGAGCATTACCGGCTTTTCCGCCTGCGTCACCACTTCGCGCATGATGTGGATCGCTTCGGCCTCGAGGCGCTCGATATGGGTGAGGGTGCGGGTCATCGGGATAGCTCCGTTTTGGGATGCAGCGCACATGGCATAACGGACAATGGCTTGAACCTCCCAAATGGGAGGGTATAGCAGATCCATGCGTTTCGACCCCGGCCTGCTCGAATCCCTGCACGAGGGCATGTTCCAGACACCTTTGTGGGACGACTTTCTTCGACGGCTGCGCGCCAGCACCGGTTCGGCCATGACGTTGCTCGCCATCCGCCCCAAGGGACAGAGCGATGTCGCGGAGTTGGTGGCAGGCGATGGTCCTGCGGGCGCTGCCCGGCGATTGCTCGTCGGCGGACAGATGCGCGAGGGGCGCGGCTATGCTCTCGAGGAGCTTATCGAACACGCGGCTGCGGCCGATCATGAGGCGCTGGCGGATGCCCGGATCAGGGCCCTGCGCGCGGTGCGCGTCACCGAGCCGAGCGGGGTGGATGCCTGGCTCGCCTGCGCCGGGGGCTCTGCGCTCGGCTCTTCGGCAGGTGCGCTCATCCTGGCGCTTGCACCGCATCTGCGAATCGCGCTGCGCAGCTTTGCGGCGCTCGAACGCGAACGCTTCCGCTCGGCTGTCACGGGCGAGGCTTTCAACCGCCTCAATATTGGCTGGCTGACGCTCGACACGCAGGGCCGCATCGTCGAAGCCAGCGAAAATGCCGGGCTGATGTTCCAATGGGGCAGCCTGCTGAGGCGCGGGCGTTATGACCGGCTGGTGCCTGCCGACCCGGCGGTGGACCGTCAGCTTGCCGGTTATCTCAAGCAGGTCGCCGCCGGGCGGTCCGTGCGTCCGCTGGCGATCAATCTCAGCCGGGACCCGTGGCTCGACATGCTGGTGGCACCGCTGCAGGGCGACACGATCTCGGGCCATCGCTCGGCCAGCGTGATCGTCTATGTCAGCGGCGACCGGCGCAGCCAGGCCGATCGCTGCGAACAGCTGGTCGACATGTTCGGCCTGTTGCCCAGCGAGGCGCGGCTGGCCTGGCTGCTCGCCCAGGCGACCAGCATCAGGGACGCGGCCGCGACGCTCGGGCTGAGCGAGGAAACCGCGCGCAACTATTCGAAGAAGATCTATGCCAAGACCGGCGCCAGTGGCCATGCAGAGCTGGTGCGCGTGATCATGACCAGCGTGCTGGCGCTGAGCTGAATGCCAGCCTTGCCGTGAGCGTTACATTTCATCGCAAATCGAAGCGCCGGGGCATTGACCACCATGCAATAGTATCACATGCAAGCAGCCTGATCGTTCAGGGGCGATAACGCCCTGAAAAGGGGGTTGTCTTGCGCCGTTTTTCCGCCGTTTCCGCTTCGCTGCTCGCGCTCGCCATCGGTGCGGCTTCTACAGCTGCCATTGCCAGCCCGGTCGAGCAGACCAAGGGCAGCTACGAGGACAAGTTCCGCCAGCTCGAGGGCGAGGAATGGCCGACTCCGACCGATTATCGCAACGCTTCGGGCGCGCCGGGCTATCGCTACTGGCAGCAAAAGGTCGATTATGACGTCCAGGCGCGGCTCGACGAGGCGAAGCGCACGGTCAGCGGCAGCCAGACGGTGCGCTATGTCAACAATTCGCCCGATGCGTTGCCTTATCTCTGGCTGCTGCTCGATCAGAACCAGTACAAGCGCGATTCGATCGAGGCGATGACCGAAACGGTCTCGGGCGACAAGATCAGCCTCGCCGAAGTCCGCCGGCTCAAGCGCCTGAAGGAATGGGAGGGCGGCTTTACCATCACCGCCGTGCGCGATGCCAGCGGCAAGGCGCTGCCCTTCACCGTGGTCGACAGCCTGCTGCGTATCGATTTGTCCCAGGCGGTCGCGCCAAATGGCGGCGAGACCAGCTTCTCGATCGAATGGTCGTTCCCGATGGCCGAGAACAAGGTCGTCGGCGGGCGATCGGGCTATGAGTGCTTCACCCAGCCGGGCGAGGACGGCAACTGCATCTTCGAAGGCGCGCAATGGTTCCCGCGGCTTGCGGTCTATTCGGACTATGAGGGCTGGCACAACAAGGCGTTTCTCGGCTCGGGCGAGTTCACGCTCGAATTCGGCGACTATCGCGTCGCGCTGACCGTGCCCGCCGACCATGTGGTGGCGGCGACCGGCGTGCTGCAGAACCCCGACCAGGCGCTGAGCGCGGCACAGCGCCAGCGGCTCGAACAGGCCAAGTCGGCCACCAGCCCGGTCTATGTCGTCACTCCCCAAGAGGCGGTGGCGGCCGAGCGCGGCAAGGCTTCGGGCGAGAAGACCTGGGTGTTTTCCGCCACCAATGTCCGCGATTTCGGCTGGGCGAGTTCGCGCAAGTTCGCCTGGGACGCGATGGGCGTGAAACAGGATTATGCCGATCAGCCGTTGGTCATGGCGATGAGCTTCTTCCCCAAGGAAGCCCGGCCGCTCTGGGATGCTTATTCGACCAAGGCGATCGCGCACACCATCGACGTCTATGGCAAGTTCGCCTTCCCCTATCCCTATCCCGTGGCGCAGTCGGTCAACGGGCCGGTCGGCGGGATGGAATATCCGATGATCACCTTTAACGGCCCGCGCCCGGTGAAGGACAAGAAGACCGGCAACCTCACCTATACCGAGCGCGCCAAATACGGGCTGATCGGCGTGGTGATCCACGAGATCGGCCACAACTGGTTCCCGATGATCGTCAATTCCGACGAGCGGCAATGGACCTGGATGGACGAGGGGCTGAACACCTTCTTGCAGTTCCAGGCCGAGCGGTTGTGGGACAAGGACTATCCGGCGCGGCGCGGCGAGCCCAAGGATATCGCCGAGTACATGCTCTCGACCAACCAGATGCCGCTGATGACGCAGTCGGATTCGGTGCTGCAATTCGGTGCCAACGGGTACGGCAAGCCGGCCACCGCGCTGACGATCCTGCGCGAGACGGTGCTGGGCCGCGAACTGTTCGACCGCGCCTTCCGCGAATATGCCAACCGCTGGCGGTTCAAGCACCCGACGCCGTACGACTTCTTCCGCACGATGGAGGAAAGCTCGGGCGTCGATCTCGACTGGTTCTGGCGCGGATGGTTCTATTCGACCGACCATGTCGATATCGCGCTCGACAAGGTGGTGCGCGCGACGCTCGAACCTGCCGATGCGACTGCCGCTGCGGCCGAGCGCAAGAAGCGGCGCGATGCCGAGCCGGGATCGCTCACCGCCGCGCGCAATGCCGGGCAGCAGACGGTGGTCGAGCGCGATCCTTCCACGCGCGATTTCTACGACAGCATCGACCCGCTCGACGCCACCGCCGCCGACAAGCGCAAGGCGGCGGAGGCCTTTGCCGACCTGACCGCGGAGGAAAGGGCAGCACGCCAGGTGACCGACAATTTCTATCGCTTCAGCTTCTCCAATCGCGGTGGCCTCGTCATGCCGGTGATCCTCAAGATGGATTTCTCCGACGGCACCAGCGAGACCGCGCGCATCCCGGCAGAGGTCTGGCGCTACAACCAAAAGGCGGTGACCTGGCAGTTCGTGACCCCCAAGACGCTGACCCGCGCCGAGATCGATCCGCTCTGGGAAACCGCCGATGCCGACCGGTCGAACAATGTCTACACCGGCCAGATCGACCCCAAGACGCTGGGCATCGAGACGCCTGAGGAAACCAAGAACCGGATGAAGGATTCGGACGTCAAGGTGCAGCCCGATTCGCTGCGCACCTTCGGCGCGCCGAAATGATGCGGCGTTTCTCTGCCATCTTGGCGGCGGTAGCGAGCCTGATGCTCGCCCCGCAGGCAGGCGCGCATCGCGGGCACGATGCGATGAGCGTCGTGACGCTCGAACCCGATGGCAAGGTGACCGTGTCGCACCGGTTCGAGGCGCATGATCTCGAACCCGCGCTGGCCGAGATCGCGCCGAACGCGCAGACCAGCCTCGACGATCCCGATGCGATTGCCGAGCTGAAGACCTATCTGCTCGCGCATTTCAAACTGCGCGCCGACGGGCAGGAGGTGCCGCTGGCGGTATCGTCCGTCGATATCGGCGTGCGCGAGGTGCGGATGAACTATGCGGGGCAGGTGAAGGGCCGTCCCAGGGCGGTCGCGATCCAGACCACCATCCTGCGCGACATCTATCCGCGCCAGGTCAATCAGGTCGAGGTCAAGCGCGGTACATTCGCGCGGACGCTGCGCTTCGGTGGCGACGAGGTCCAGACGGTCGCGCTGCCCTGACAGGTCATGCCCCGGTGGCCATGCGACCACCGGGGAGGCATGACCTTCTGGATGCCGTTCAGGCTCATCCGCGCTCGGGTGTACGTCCCTTGGGGTCGTGCCAGCGCAGCGACGGATCGTTCATGAAATCCTCGAGCGGCGTGTGGGTGAGGTGGTTGGTATAGTTGCTGATCACCTTGGCGGCGATGATCGTCACCACCTCGAGCACCTGTGCCTTGCTGAACCCGGCAGCAAGGAACGCATCGACGGCGGCGTCGCCGGCAAAGCCGCGCTGCTCTGCTACCGTTTCGGCGAAGGCACGCAGCGCCTGCAGCCGGGGATCGGCGATCGGCTGGACGCTGCGGATCGCCTGGATGACATCTTCGGGCACGCCGGCCTTGCGCGAGAGGAAAGTATGGCCCGAAGCGCAATATTCGCAGCCGTGGAAGACGTTGATCGCCTGATAGACCACCTGCTGTTCGGCGGGGTTCAGCGTCGCTTCGCCCGCGATCAGGCCAAACAGGTCGTCATAGGCCTTCAGCGCCACCGGGCTTTCGGCGAGCGTCGCCTGCAGCTTGGGGATGAAGCCCCAGCCTTTCTTGACCGCAGCCAGGCGGTCCTTCGATCCTTCGGGGGCGGTGTCGATGCTGTGAATGGTGAACGTGGTCATGTCCCTGTCTCCTTCTGGCCGGGCCGTCGGTGGCTGCGGTCGAAAGAGGAATTAGGCCATTCCTGATTCTTGTAGTAGATAGGTATGGGAGCTAACATCCATTCCTGAAGGGAATGAGTTATGGACCGGCTTCAGGCGATGCGCCATTTCGTGACGGTGGTCGATTGCGGCTCGTTCTCGGCCGCCGCGCGCCAGTTGCGCATCGGCCAGCCTGCGCTGTCCAAGTCGGTCGCGCTGCTGGAAGACCGGCTCGGCATAAGGCTGATCGTGCGCAGCACCCGAAGCCACAGCCTCACCGAAGCCGGCCAGCGTTTCTATGACGGCGCTCGCCTGGCGCTCGACGAAGCCGATGCCGCCGAAGCCGCTGCGCGCGACGAGGCCGGATCGCTGAGCGGCAGCCTGCGCATC
>NZ_LSIS01000381.1:0-636 GCF_001556365.1 Blastomonas sp. CCH1-A6
CGCTTCCTCGCGTAGCGTGATCGGCACCGTCCCATCGACGCGATGCTCGAGCTCGGCCACGCGGAACAGCTTGTTGACCCACCCGCGCGGTGCGAAGGTGAGGCGCACGACGCTGTTCTTCTGGACCTTCCACCATGTCGCCTGCCCGGTGGCGGTGAACACGCCGCCGAACTGCATGCGCTGCAGGCGTTGCTTGGCGAGGCGCTGCGCCTGGCTTGGCGACTGGACGAGAGCGAGCGGGAAGGTGTCGATGCGATCAATACCGTCGCGGCTCGGCAACTCGACCTGCGGATAGTCGATTTGCTGGTAGAGCGCCTGGTCGCGCGGATCGGTGTAGGTGCCGCGAACGACGTTGAAGCTCTCATCGAGCGCGGCCGTCGCGCGATACTCGAACGAGCCCAGAATGTCGTTCTCGTTGAAATCGGCCAGTGGCGTGCCAAGGTCGTTATGAAAAACGAACAGCCGCAGCTTGCCGCCGACATCATCGAGGTCGGCATTCATCGCCGCCTTGAGCGCGTCCATGATGACGGTGGGGCTGTCCCCCTCGCTGACCACCCCGTCGCTGCGATAGCGCGGCTCGGTGCCACCGGCTGCTATCGAGACGTCCTCATCGCACAGGTTCGCCGCGGTGATGAA
>NZ_LSIS01000382.1:0-565 GCF_001556365.1 Blastomonas sp. CCH1-A6
TCGATCAAGGCCGGCCATGTCGCGCCATCGGTCATGCTGCGAAAGCTCGCCGCGTACGAACGGCAGAACCAACTCGACGTCGCGCTACAGGAAATCGGCAAGATCGAGCGAACCCTGTTCATGCTGGACTGGCTGGAAAATCCCGATCTGCGCCAGCGATGCCATGCTGGTCTCAACAACAGCGAACAACGCCATGCCCTGACGCAGGCAATCTACACCTTCCGCCAAGGCCGGATCATCGACCGCAGCCATGAGGCGCAACAATATCGGGCATCCGGCCTCAATCTAGTCATCGCCGCGATCGTCTACTGGAACACGATCTACATGGATGCTGCCGCCCAGCATCTACGATCAACCTCGGTCGCGGTGCCTGATTATCTGCTCGCCCATACGTCCCCCGTGGGTTGGGAGCATATTGCCTTCTCCGGCGATTTCCTCTGGGATCGAGCAGCCGCTTCCGCTGGCCGCAAGGCCCTCAATCTGCCGCCGGATAGCCGCGCCGCCTAAGCGTTCGCTGATTGTTCGCCCTTAGCGTTGTTTAGCGTACCATCCACGCTATGCCCTC
>NZ_LSIS01000383.1:0-264 GCF_001556365.1 Blastomonas sp. CCH1-A6
GGTAGAGCCAGCGTTCGAGGCCGCCCGTCAGGTCGAAATAGGCGCGGTCGATGGTGAGCACGAGCGCGCGGTCGAGCACACCGGCATAGAACCAGTCGGGCAGGATCAGCTCGATCCCGAGCGCGCGCCCCTGGCCGTCCGCCAGCTCGCGCCATTCGTTGATCCATGAGAAACGATGGCGACGGCGCTGGTGCTGCTGCCGGATCGAAGTGGCGACGGTGGTGGATTGCAGGCGGTCGAGCGCGGCCTTCAGCCGCTCGTAGC
>NZ_LSIS01000384.1:0-4326 GCF_001556365.1 Blastomonas sp. CCH1-A6
CGCCGTCCCAGCCCGCCTCCGCGCCGCCGCCGCCGAAATCGCCGCCGCCCGCGACGAACGCCGCACCGCCCGCCGCTGCCGCCGCGCCGCCTGCATCCGACCAGCCCTCGAACGACAAGCCGCTCGAGCTGTCCGAACTGTCATCGCCGCGCTTGCGACGATCCGCCTGCGCCTTGGGCACCATCAGGCGCCGCGCCGATCGCCACGACCAGCGCAGCAGCAATACCAGCACCAGGGCTGCGACCAGCAGGATGACGATCCCGATAAGGGCATCGAACGACTGGCTCGAACTGCTGGTGCGTGTGACTTCGCTGACCTTGCTGGCAGCGAGCGCGGTGCACGCCGCGAGCAGCGCCGCCCCGCCCGCCATGCCGGCGATCGACACCGCCTTGCGCGGCAGCAGATAATGGCGGGTGCGGTCGACCCATTGATAACGCGTGCCGAAGCGGATGTCCGAAGGTGGCCAGATGTCGCGCGGCGGCTCCTCGCCGAACGTGTCGCGATAGCGCTGCAGCGTTTCGGCATAGAGCGCGCGATACTTGCGCCCCTCGGACGCGCCGCCGGCGGTCGGGCCATGGTGCAGCGGCCGCCCGATGATCCGGGCGCACAGCTCTTCCCAGTAATGCCTGGTATAGGCCAGGTGCAGGTGCCAGGCCTGGTCGACCTGATCGGACGGGGTGACCTCGGTCGTGCCGGTCGCGGCGAGATAGAGAAAGCGGCGATATTCGGTCATCACCGCTTCCGCATGGCCGCGCGACCAGCCATTCTCGCGGGCCAGTCGCCGGGTGAACCCGAGCGCCGCGCCCGGGGGCTCGATACGCATCTGGGCAAGCGCCTGCCATATCGGATCCTCGACCATCACCGCCCTCCCCGCCGCTTTGGTGGGGCAAGGCTATCGAGTCCGGATCGCTGCGGCAATCATCAAATGTAAAACAAAAAGGAGGGCATCGCGCAGGCGATGCCCTCCCAGTTGGAGAGAGATGTAAACGAACGATCAGCGGCGAACGCGCGCGCGCGTCTCCAGATCGCCCAGACGGCGGTCGAGATAGGCGCGCTCGTCGGCGCTGGGGTTGAGCCGCGCATAGGCGGCTTCCAGACGCGTCAGGTCCTCGTGCTCGACGCGCAGCTGCGCCAGGGCGCTGGCGGACAGGCCGCTCGCGGGCAGCGCGCGGGCGATGGCATCCAGACGCGCGCGCGGGGTCTGCACCGTGCTGCCGCCACCGGTCGAGGCCATGTCGCCGACCCGCGCATCGAGCGCTTCCAGCCGGGTATAAAGATCGTCGCGCTCCTGGTCGGTGATGCGGCCATCGCGCAGATAGCTCGCCTCCGTGCGCACCAGCGCCGCATAATCGGTCTTCAGCCGCGCACCTTCGACTCGCGTGATCCGGCGCGCGGAAACCTGCGCATCGACGCGCTGGTTGAATTCGCCCTGGCCGTCGGCGACCGAGATGCCGATGTCCGATTCATATTCGTCGCCATAGGCGCCATCGGCGATCACCTGGGTCAGGCGGGCATAGCGCTCGGCCAGGTCCTCGCGCTCCTGCACGGTGAAGCGGCGGTCGGCGCCATAGCGCGCCTCGAGCTGGACGAGATCATAATAGTCGCTCTTCAGCCGGTCGCCGGTGCGGCGGTCGATCTGGCCCGAGCGGATATCGGCATCGACCCGCGCCTCGAACTGCGCGCGCTGCGTGGCGAGCGGGGTGCGCCCGAACTGCCATTGCGCCTCGATCGACTGGGTCGAACCGGTGCGGTCACCGAACAATGCGCCGAAGATCGAGTTCAGTCGCTCCTGCTGACGCGAGCGCTGCTGCTCCTGCGCGCCGGTATCACTCTGCGCGAACGCGGCGGTGCCGGTGAGCATAAGCGCTGCAGCGGCGGTGGCGGTATAAAGGGATTTCATGAGTCTATTTCCTCGGTGAACGATGCACGCACTACGTGCCGCTTCACCGAGGGTTGCGACGAGCCGAGTGGTCAGCCCGGTAAAATCACGTCAACTGGCGAGACTCGCCTTGAGGCTGCCGATCACCTGATCCTGGCTTTCGAGCAGCGCCAGCACGTGCTGGCGCGCCTGTTCGATCTGGTCGCTGCCGCCCGGCTTCACCTCGCCTGCCGCCTCCTTCTGCAGCCGCGCGACATAAAGCTCTTCCAGATCGCCCAGGATCTGCGCGAGCTCGCGCCGCGGCGCATCGAGCGCGCTGATCCGCGTCTGCGCGACCGACCAGCTCTCGCTGCCGACTTCCTTGCCGCGCGCCGCGCCTGCCGCCTGCTGCGCTGCCGAGCGCGCCACGGCAAAATCGGCCTCGGCCTTGTCGGCCCGCGCCAGCATCGCGGTCAGATCGCGCGCCAGCGCGGGGTCGGCGATGCTCTCGATCGGCGGCGGCGGCGCCTTGGCCTCGGCCGCGCGATCGCGCAGCTCGACCTCGCGCCGCTCGAGCGAGGGCAGCTCGGCCATGGGCTGCAGGCAGCCGGCGAGCAGCATGGGCCATGCAAGGACGAGCGAACGGGCGAGCTTTGCCGGGGTGACTTTCATGGCCCAAGGCTCTAGGACAGCACGCAATCGCGGGCAACCGGCTTGCGGCGCAGTGCGGCCATCATCGGCGCGATCGGCCAAAAAAGCCGCTGCAGCGGTTGACAGGACCGGCGCTTTCACCTAACGGGCATGGCTTTCCGGCGCGGGACATCCCGTCGCAGGGCAGTGGTTTTCACTCTGCCGATTCGGGTCTGGCAACAGACAGGATGAAACAGATGATCGCCGCAAATTGCGTGCCCGGAACCCGATTGAAGCTAACAGAAACGAGACAACCCATGTTCGCTATCGTGCGCACAGGCGGCAAGCAGTATCGCGTTGCAGCCGGAGACAAAATCGCAGTGGAAAAGCTGGCCGGCGAGGCTGGCGACGTCATTGCGCTGAACGACGTTCTGCTCGCCGGTGACGGCGGCGAGGTCAAGGATGTGGCCGGTGTGGTCGTCTCCGCCGAGATCATCGCGCAGGCGAAGGCAGAAAAGGTGGTGATCTTCAAGAAGAAGCGTCGCCACAACTATCGCCGCAAGCTTGGCCATCGTCAGCAGCACACGATCCTGCGCATCGTCGCCGTGGGCGAGGAAGCCAAGAAGGCTGCGCCGAAGAAGGCCGCTGCCGCCAAGACCGAAGCTCCGGTCGAAGCTGCTGCCGAAACCCCCGCTGCCGAGGCTGCACCCAAAAAGGCTCCGGCCAAGAAGGCTGCCACCAAGAAGGCCGCTGACACCGATTCGTCGGCTGACAACGCCTGATCGCGCGCGAACCCAAGGAGTTTTGAGAAATGGCACATAAGAAAGCAGGCGGTTCGTCGCGCAACGGTCGTGATTCCGCAGGTCGTCGTCTTGGCGTGAAGAAGTTCGGTGGCGAGCCCGTCATCGGCGGCAACATTATCATCCGCCAGCGCGGAACCAAGGTCTATGCCGGTGCCAATGTCGGCATGGGCAAGGACCATACGCTGTTTGCGCTCACCGAAGGCCGCGTGAAGTTCCACGAAGGTCGCCTTGGCCGCAAATACGTATCGGTAGTCGCCCCGGCGATGGCGGAAGCCGCCGAATAACGGACGATCGATGACGGGTCGTCCTCTCACAGGGATGACCCCGGCCGGTGAAACACCCGGACCAGATGACAGGGAGATGGGGTCCGTCCCGTCTCCCTTTCTTTTTGTCTCCCTGTCACCGCGCTGACTCCAGCCTGTCATGTTTGGCTGGCATGGGCGCGGGTAACACAGGAGAGACATAATGTTTGCAAGAACGCAAAGATTGTTGCTGCGGCCGGTCTGGCCCGAAGATGCCGAGGCGCTGTTCGCGGCCATCAACGACGAGCGCATCGTGTGCAATCTTGCCCGCGCGCCCTGGCCCTATACCCCTGAAGACGCCCGTGAATTCGCCGCGCGCGCGCAGGACCCGCTGGTGCCCCACTATCTGCTCACCCTGCCGGGCGATGCCGGGCAGACGCTGATCGGCAGCTGCGGCCTCGGTCGCACCGATCGCGGCGAGGTCGAGATCGGCTACTGGATCGCGCGCGACCATTGGGGCCGGGGCTATGCCACCGAAGCGGCGCGCGCGGTGATCGCCAATGCCTGGGCGCTCGGCCACCGGCGGATCGTCGCCAGCCACTATATCGACAACCCGGCCTCGGGCGCGGTGCTGCGGCGGCTGGGCTTCGTCCCCACCGGCACCACCCGCCCCCGCTTCAGCGCCGGGCGCGGCTATGAAGCGATGGCGCAAGAATATGCGCTGGAGAGCGACATGGCCGAGGTAGAACGACCACTCGCCGCGTGAGGGGTGGGGGTGAGCGGTGGGCAATGA
>NZ_LSIS01000385.1:0-9120 GCF_001556365.1 Blastomonas sp. CCH1-A6
GAGGCCGGCCTGGCTATGGTGTTCACCGGCATGCGCCACTTCCGCCACTGATCGGGCGCGCCCGGTGGAGCTCAGCTCTGCCGGGCGAGCACCTCATAGGCCATGACCGCGGCGGCGACGGCGGCGTTCAGGCTGTCCGCCTTGCCTAGCATCGGGATCTTCACCAACAGGTCGCACTCCGCCTCATAGGCGGGCGGAAGCCCCTGCGCCTCGTTGCCGATCAGCAGGAAGCACGGGGCAGCGTAATCCGCGCCGCGATAGTCGGAACTGGTGTTGAGGCTTGTGCCGACGAGCTGACCCGGCCCGGTGCGCAGCCAGCGCAGGAAATCGCCCCATTCGGCCTGCGCCACCGGAACGGTGAACACCGCGCCCATGCTCGCGCGCACCGCCTCGACCGAGAACGGATCGACGCACTGATCGACCAGGATCAGCCCGCCCGCGCCCACCGCATCGCAGGTGCGCAGCATGGTGCCCAGATTTCCCGGATCGCGCATCGATTGCGCCACCAGCCAGATGCCCGAGCGATCGCGGTCCAGCGCATCGAGCGAGGTCGGCAGGTCTTCAAATACACCCAGAACCGTCTGCGGGTTGTCCTTACCGCTGATCTTGGAGAGGATGTCGGTCGTCGTCTCGTAGATCGTGCCGCCGCGCGCAGCCACGGCCACTTCGAGCGCATCGATGAGCGGATGCGGATCGCGCTGCTGGCCCAGCCACAGCGCTTCGGGAACAATGCCAACTTCGCGCGCTTCGGTGAGCAAGCGCAGGCCCTCGGCGAGGAAACGTCCCTCGCGCTTGCGATGCTTCTTTTCGCGCAAAGACCGCGCGGCCTTGACCGCGGGATTGGAAAAACCGGTGATGAGCAGACGGTTGGGGGTCATGGCGCGCAGGGGCCGAGGATCAATCCTCGCCGAAACCGTCCATGACCAGGCCGACGAGCTTCTTAAGCGCAGCCTCTTCGCCCTCGCCCTCGACGCGGATCGTGATGCTATCGCCGCGCGCGGCACCCAGCATCATCAGCCCCATGATCGAGCTGCCGGTGACCTCGTTGTCGTCCTTGCTGACATGCACCTTCACCGTTTCGGGCAGGCGCGCGACGGCGGCGACGAACTTGGCGCTCGCCCGGGCGTGCAGGCCACGCTGGTTGGTGATCTGCACGGTCTGCTCGCTCATTGCGCGCTTTCCTGGCCGAGCAGGTCGGAGGCGACGCTGATATATTTCTGCCCGGCATCGCGCGCAGCGGCGACCGCATCGCGCACGTTCATCGACCGGCGTGCGCCCTCGAGGCGGATCAGCATCGGCAGGTTGACCCCTGCGATCACCTCGACCCGCCCCGCTTCGAGCAGCGAGATGGCAAGGTTCGACGGCGTGCCGCCGAACAGATCGGTCAGCACGATCACGCCCTTGCCGGTATCGACCCTGGCGATGGCTGCGGCGATATCTGCGCGCCGCTGTTCCATGTCATCATTGGGGCCGATATCGATGGTTTCGATATGCTGCTGCTTGCCCACCACATGTTCCATCGCGACCAGAAATTCCTGCGCGAGCCGTCCATGGGTGACGAGAATAAGACCGATCATGGGGGATGTTTATACCAGTTTCTGTAGCTTGAAGTCTCTATTGCCGACGTCTGTCCCTGACCCGCGCCAGTTTCAGCGATCTCTCCCCTGCCCGGCGCGCTGCCTTCATGCGGGCGGCGGCGCGGGGCTTTCTTCTATGGCATCCGTGGGTCGTGACGTCAGATTGCGATGCTGGACAGTGGGACAAAAGCCTGCTGCTTGCAAGCGTTTGGTGATCTCCTGCGCGACGAACACCGACCGGTGTCTCCCACCGGTACACCCGATCGCGATGTGCACATAGGCCTTGGCCGCCGCCTGATAGCGCGGCAGCAGGAAGGTCAGCAGATCGACGATCCGGTCGACGGCGCCCTGATAGGCCGGGTCTTCGGTGATGAACGCTCCCACAGGCGCTTCCAGTCCTGTCATCTCGCGCAGCGAGCGGTCCCAATAGGGATTGCGCAGGAAGCGCATGTCGAACACCAGATCGGCGCTGGGCGGCATGCCGCGCGCAAAGCCGAAGCTGGTGACGATGATGCTGGTAGGCGACTGTTCGAGCGCAAAGCGGCTGCGGATTTCCTGCTGCAGGTCCGACAATGCCAGATTGGTCGTATCGATGACATTTTCCGCCCAGCGCCTTAGCGGCTGCAGCCATTCGCGTTCCTCGGCAATTCCGGCTTCGGCCGAACGGTCCTGCGCCAGCGGGTGACGGCGCCGCGTCTCGGCATAGCGCCGCTGCAGCTCGCGCCCCGCGCAATCAAGGAACAGTGTGCTGATCGCATATTCGGGCCGCTCTTCCAGATCGCGCACTTGCCGCACGATCGATCCCGGATCGAACCCGCGCGTGCGCGTGTCGAAGCCGATGGCGAGCGGCCGCTCCTGCCCATCGCGGCGAACCGCCTGCGGCGTATCCATCAGCAGCGGCAGCAGCCGGATGGGGAAGTTGTCGATCGCCTCCCAGCCGAGATCCTCGAGCGTCTTGAGCGCAGTGGTCTTGCCGGCGCCCGACAGCCCGGTGACCAGCAGGACGCGGTGCGGTTCGACAGCAGGAAAACCTGCCTGCACGATACTGGAATCGGTCATTGGCCACCCCTGGCGTGCCGCGCACCTGTCGGGCTGCGCCAACCCTGACCTAGCCTTTGATCCCATAGGCTTGCAATGCCATTTCGGCCTTGATCGGCAGGACCCGGCTGTCGGGCGAGAGCAGGATCTCCGGTATTTCGACGCCCAGCAACATGCGGTGCTGGCTGCGTTCGATCCATCGCGGTGCGGCGCGGTTGAGCTCGATCAGCAGGGCTACCGGGCAGTTCGGACCCGGCTCGACCGGCAGTAGCCCGAGATTACGCACCTCGATCATGCCGCCGATATTGGGCGCGGGCGAGGCGACGATGCGGCTGCCCTCACGGTGCAGCGCCGTGTGGTCGTCGCTGATCAGCCGCGCGCCGCGGTCGATCAGCGCCAGCGCGAGTTCCGACTTGCCGATGCCCGATTCGCCGCTGATCAGCAGCGCTGCGCCGCCAATGCTGACGCAGCTCCCCGGATAGGTGATCCTGTCACCCTGCGCCATGGTCCCTCCCCCTGATCCGCTGTCGGATTGGCAGCATGTTAGCGCCGGTTTCAGGCCGGGGAAATGGGCAGTTCCTGCTGATCCTTCGCAGGCAGGCATATCTCGAACACCGCACCCTGCGCCCCGTCGTCGCGATCGGCGACCGTGATCGTCCCGTGATGCCCCTCGACGATGGTGCGCGCGATCGCGAGGCCCAGGCCGCTATGCTGGCCGAATTCCTCGCCCTCGGGGCGCGCGCTGTGGAAGCGGCGGAAGATCGCCTCGCGCTCGCTCGGTGGTACGCCCGGCCCCTCGTCGATGACCCGCACCAGCACCCGCCCACGCATCTGCGTCGCCTCGATCCGCACCAGCCCGCCGGGGGGCGAGAAGGACACGGCATTGTCGAGCAGGTTGGAAATGACGCGCTCCAACCGCGTTCCCTCGCCCATCACCACCGCGACACCGCGCCGTGGGCGGGCGAAGGCGGTCTCGCGCCCCTGGTTGAGCCCGCGCGACCGGCGCAGCTCGAGCAGATTCTCGATCATCTCCCCCAGATCGATCGGCTCGAACCGGGTCCGGGTGAGCTGGGCATCGACGCGCGACGCCTCGGAGATATCGGTGATCAGCCGGTCGAGCCGCCGGACGTCGCTGCACGCAATCTCGAACAGCTGCTCGCGGAGCCGTTCGTCCTTCACGCTCGCCAACCCCTCGAGCGCAGAGCGCAGCGAAGCCAGCGGGTTCTTGAGTTCATGGCTGACATCGGCGGCAAAGGCCTCGGTCGCGTCGATCTTCATCCGCAGCGCCATGCTCATGTCCGAAAGCGAACGCGCCAGCAGGCCGATCTCGTCCCCGCGCGACGGCAGGCGCGGCACCACCACCTCGCGCGCGCGGCCCAGCCGCACCCTGACGGCAGCGCTCGCCAGGCGACGCAGCGGCTGCACGATCGTCCGCGCCAGGAACAAGGAAAACAGGATCGAGACCAGCGCCGTCGCGAGCACGATCATCGCCAGGTTGAACCGCTCCGCGCGCACGATCCGGGTAACGTCCCGGGCATTGTAGCTGGTCAGCAGCACGCCGCCGCCCCGGGGCAGCGCAATCGCCGCGCTGATCATCGGGGTGCGATCTGGCGCATAGCGCATCCGGGCGATCGCGGCCTGGCTGCGCTGGGCTTCGATCGCCTCTGGCCAGTTCTGCAGCCGATCGGGTCGGCGCTCGACGAAACGCTCGACCCGCTTGGCGTCGACCAGCCAGTCAAAGCCCTGATCGAGCAAGCGGGCAGCATGGCGCTGCCAGGGTTCTTCGGAAGGATCGCGCAGGCGATAGGTGGGCGACGCCAGCGCGAAACTGTCCAGCGTGACAGGTCCGCGCGCCTCATAGAGCCGGATGCGCGAGTCGTACCGTCGGCTAACCGCCTTGATCATCGCGATGCGGCCCGGCTGGTCGAGACGCTCCATCGCATGCGCGAGCAGCCAGATGCTCTGCTGCTCCTGCTCGAGCCGTTCCTGGATGATCTGCTCGCGATAGCTGTCCAGATACAGCAGCCCGCCGCCGAGCATGGCGACCGCGAATATATTCACCGCAAGGATGCGCCAGGTCAGCGAGACCCGGCGCGTCCAGCCCAGCCGCAGCGCGGACGGGTTAATCTCCTGCGAAACGGTAGCCGGCGCCATACAGGGTATCGATAGCGGAAAATTCGGGATCGACCTCGCGGAACTTGCGCCGCAGCCGCTTGATATGGCTGTCGATGGTGCGGTCGTCGACATAGACATCGTCCTGATAGGCCGCGTCCATCAGCTGGTTGCGGCTCTTGACGACACCGGGCCGCGCAGCCAGCGCCTCCAGGATCAGGAACTCGGTGACCGTCAGCGTCACCTTCTTGCCATCCCACGCCACCATGTGCCGCGCCGGGTCCATTTCGAGCCGACCGCGCACGATTGGTTCGGCGGCGGGCTCGTCGCTGGGCACCTCGGGCGCCCGCATCAGCTCGGCGCGGCGGAGGATCGCTTTGATCCGCGCGATCAGCAGCCGCTGCGAGAACGGCTTGGTGATATAGTCGTCCGCCCCCATGGCCAGGCCCAGCGCCTCGTCCAGCTCCTCGTCCTTTGAGGTCAGGAAGATCACCGGCACAGCGCTGTGCTCGCGCACCCGGCGCAGCAGCTCCAGCCCGTCCATGCGCGGCATCTTGATGTCGAACAGGCACAGGTCGGGCGGCGTGTCGACAATCGCCTTGAGCGCCGTCTCCCCGTCCGAATAGAGCCGCGTGACAAAGCCTTCCGCCTGCAGCGCGATCGATACCGATGTCAGAATGTTGCGGTCGTCATCGACCAGCGCAATCACTGCCGCCATGCGTGGACCTATCCTCCTGCACCACCAAGCCCTGCCGGTCGCATATCACGACCGCAGGGTAAACCGCTATCTGGCATATGCCGCAACGCAGCATTTTGGGTGCATACCGGCAACAATGCACCACCCATGTTATGACACCGGTAGCAGCTATTGACAGACATGGCAGCAGACGTCTTGGACAATCCTATCACGAGAAAAGGACTGCGTGAGTCGTCCCGGATTGACGAAGGCTGGCGGTTGGGCGCGAGATCAGCCAGGGGCGGCACCAACTTGGGAGAATATCAGCAGTGGCCATCAAATCCAAAGTTTCGCTTGCCGATCAGGGCATTACCGCAACCGACAACCAGCACTGGAATCTGGGCACCGAAGCCCTGGTCGAAGAGGCCCTGCGCAATGGCGAGGGATCGCTGGCCAAGGGCGGCGCACTGGTCGTTGCGACCGGCAAGCACACGGGCCGCAGCGCCAATGACAAGTTTATCGTCCGCGACGCCGAGACCGAGAACACCGTCTGGTGGGGCAAGACCAATGTCGCGATGACGCCCGAGAATTTCGCCACGCTGAAGGCCGATTTCCTGGCCTTTCTCGCCGAAAAGCCCAAGCTCTACGTGCAGGACCTGTTCGGCGGATCGCAGCCCGAATATCGCGTGAACGTCCGCGTCATCAACGAGTTTGCCTGGCACAGCCAGTTCATCCGCACGCTGCTGGTCCGCCCCAAGGCCGAAGAGCTGGTGGATTTCGCGCCCGAATACACGATCATCGACCTGCCCAGCTTCCGCGCCGACCCGGCCAAGCACGGCACGCGCAGCGAGACCGTGATCGCGGTGAACCTCACCGAAAAGCTGATCCTGATCGGCGGCACCGCCTATGCCGGCGAGATGAAGAAGTCGGTCTTCGGCATCCTCAACTATCTGCTGCCGACCAAGGGCGTGATGCCGATGCACTGTTCGGCCAATATCGGCCCCGAAGGCGACACCGCCGTCTTCTTCGGCCTGTCGGGCACCGGAAAGACCACCCTCTCGGCCGATGCAAGCCGCACGCTGATCGGCGATGACGAGCATGGGTGGTCGGACACCGCCGTGTTCAACTTCGAGGGCGGCTGCTATGCCAAGATGATCAACCTCTCGCCCGAGGCCGAGCCCGAAATCTACGCCACCACCGGTCGCTTCGGCACCGTGCTGGAAAACGTGGTGATGGACCCGGCCACCCGCACGCTCGACTTTGCCGACAACTCGCTGGCAGAGAACAGCCGTGGTTCCTACCCGATCGACTTCATCCCCAACACGTCGAAGGACAATCTGGGTCCAGTGCCGAAGAACATCATCTTCCTCACTGCCGATGCCTATGGTGTGCTGCCGCCGATCGCGCGGCTGACCCCCGAACAGGCGATGTACCACTTCCTGTCGGGCTACACCGCGCGCGTTGCGGGCACCGAAATCGGCGTGACCGAGCCTTCGGCCACCTTCTCGACCTGTTTCGGTGCGCCGTTCATGCCGCGTCACCCCTCGGTCTATGGCAATCTGCTGAAAGAGCGCATCGCCAAGGGCAATGTCACCTGCTGGCTGGTCAATACCGGCTGGACCGGCGGCAAGCACGGCGTCGGCAGCCGCATGCCGATCAAGGCAACGCGCGCGCTGCTCAACGCCGCGCTCGACGGCAGCCTGAACAGCACCGAGTTCCGCAAGGACCCGAATTTCGGCTTCGAGGTTCCGGTCAGCGTGCCGGGCGTCGACACCGCGATCCTCGATCCGCGCGGCACCTGGGCGGACAAGGCGGATTACGACGCCACCGCGCAAAAGCTGGTCGGCCAGTTCATCGACAATTTCGCGCAGTTCGAAGAGCATGTCGATGAGGCGGTCCGCGCCGCCGCCCCGCAACGTCAGGCCGTCGCCGCCTGACCTGGCCCGGTTCACGATCGGGCCTTCCTTGCCGAAAGCCCGATCATGACCGACCAAAGCATTAGATTTTTCGAGTCCAGCGCAGCCGTTCGCCACCTTGGCGAGCGGCTGATCGCTTCCTGCCTGCCGCGCGGCGAATGGACACACGAAGCGCATGTCGCCGCCTGCTATTGGCTGGCGGCCGAGCGGCCCGATATCTGCCTGAGCCACGACCTGCCCGATATCATCCGGCGGCATAATGACAGCGTGGGCACGCCCAATACCGATAACAGTGGCTTTCATGCGACGATCACGCATTGCTATGCGATGGGGGTCGCGGCGTTCCACCGGCGCTGCGATCCTGCGCTCGCGCTGGTAGAGCGGGTCAACGCGCTGCTGACAGAGCCCGAGGGCGCGCGCGACTGGCCGCTGCGCTTCTATTCACGCGAACGGCTGTTCTCGGTCGAGGCGCGGCGTGCGGTGATTTTACCTGATCTGGCGCCCCTGCCCGGCTGATCGGCATGGCCGGTACCTACCCCTTGTGGTAACTTGCACCGTTTTCCAGCGAAAGCCGGAATCCAGGGCGATGCTGCACCTTGGCGGCCCTGGACTCCGGCTTTCGCCAGAGAACAGCTTCGCGAATGGGGAGAAGGCATCCATGGATTTCCTGAACAATATCGTCGGCCAGCTCGGCGGCGCCGACAAGATCGCCAGCCTCGCCAAGCAGGTGGGCCTCAGCGAAGCGCAGGTCCAGGCCGCGATGGCCGCACTCGGCAAGGCCGCGCCCCAGCCCGGCGACACCGCCGCATCCGCCGCGCAATCGACCGGCCTGCCGCTCGACAAGCTGCAGGACCTGCTCGCCCAGGTCGGCGGCGAGGATGCGCTCAAGAAGATCGGCGGCTTTCTCGACCGCGACGGTGACGGCAACCCGGTCAACGACATCATGGGCTTCGCGAAGAAGTTCACGGGGCAGTAAATGCTATAGAAACAGCGCTATGGATGCTATTCAAGCGACATGGTGCCTACTCTTTATCAACTAGCACAGTTCCGGCGCTATCTGAGTAGCGAGCCGTTAGGTGTATATTTGGCTCGCACCGCTAGGGTGTTTGCCCTTGCGGCCGGCATACCCTTTGTGATCGGCCTCATCGGGGCATGGTCGGATAGCTTCGGCTTTGTGCTATTTATTCTTGTCGGCATACCGACCGCTGCCTTCATGGTCCTCTTGACTGGCTTCAAATTGTGGCGGGGCGTCAGCGTCGCCCAGGAAGGCCGAAGTTTCGCCGAACAGTTTGCTGCCATTGCGCTCAGCCCAATCTTGCTGGTCCTTTGGCTGATGGCAGCCCTACCGCTGCTCTGGGCTGGCGGCCACTTGGGAAGTCTGTCCCGCCTTGCGGTGAACGAGAGTGATTATCGGGAAATCATCAACCGAGCTCGCGTTTCGAGAAAGGCGGAATCGTATGCCGAGTACGGTGGAGTTACCTACTCCGTTGATCCCGGCCCACCTGTCCGCGTGGCGTTTAATCCGGAGGGATTTCTCGACAACTGGTCAGCAATTGTTTTTGATCCGACCGGCGAGGTCATGTTGGCCGACGGATTTGATCCGACTACTGGCAAGTTTTATGCACCTGAAAGGATAACGAAGCTTTTCGACGGCGATTTGGTCGCATGTCGAAAGCTCTGGGGCGATTATTACAGCTGCTCATTCACCTGATTGGTGCACTCTGCCCTCCCGCAGGCGGGAGCGGAGATTGCGGAGGCTTCGCACCAAATCCTCCCCGAGCTTGTCTCGGGGAGGATTTGG
>NZ_LSIS01000386.1:0-372 GCF_001556365.1 Blastomonas sp. CCH1-A6
CCGCCGCTGCCGACGCTCGACAAGGAGAAGGTCGCGGAGATGAAGGACAAGGTGCCGACTGCGCGCCTCTATCGTTTCTGGACCGTGCCGGGCCTGAACGATCCCGATTATGCCGCGCTCGACGTTGCTGCGACCGTGCTCGGCGGTCTTGCCAGCTCGCGGCTCGACAACATCCTGGTGCGCGACGAGCAGACCGCGGTCGCCGTCACCGCATCGGCCCAGCCCTTCGTGCACGGCAGCGTGTTCGAGGTCTATGTCGATGTGAAGCCGGGCGCGGATGTCGATGCAGTGTCGAAGCGGCTCGACGCGATCATGGCCGATTTCATTGCCAAGGGCCCGACCGCCGACGAAGTGCAGCGCGTCGCGACGCGC
>NZ_LSIS01000387.1:0-6627 GCF_001556365.1 Blastomonas sp. CCH1-A6
AGCTTTGGCGGCAGCGCGATCACCAATAGCGGCACGTTGACGCTGACCGGCGCGACGACCGGTATCGGCGCATTCACGCAGAATCTCGGCGGCGTGTTCAACCTGACCAATGTCAGCACCAGCATCGGCAGCCTGGCGGGCACTGGCCAGGTACTGATGAGCGCGGGTGGTTTGACGCTGGGCAGCGCAAATACCAATACGGACTATGCCGGGACGATCACGGGCAGCGGTGTGCTGGTGAAGACCGGTACGGGCACCCAGACGCTTTCGGGCACAAGCACGTTCCTGGGCTCCACGCTGATCGCCCAGGGCTCGCTGGTACTCGCCACTGGCACGTCGTTCGCAAGCGCATTGCAGAACAATGCGACCTTCATCAACGCAGGCACGACCACGGGACTGGTCACCAATTCTGGTACGCTGACCTCTACCGGAACGCTTGCGGGCGGATTGGTCAACAATGCCGGCGCGACCGCCAGCCTGGCCAACGCCGTCAACGGCGCGATCACCAATTCGGGTACCATCACGCTGACGGGCGTCCTGTCGGGCAATCCGAGCTTCACCCAGAATGCTGGGGGAAGTCTCAACCTCGCCGGTTTCAGCACGACGCTGGGCAGCATCGCGGGCACCGGCGCGATCCAGCTGGGCTCCGGCACGCTGACCGCAGGCGGCAACAATGCCCCGACCAGCTTCGACGGCATCATCTCGGGGTCCGGCACGTTCACCAAGACCGGCACGGGCACGCTGACGCTGGGTGGAGCAAACAGCTTTACCGGACTGACGACAGTCAGCCAGGGCAGCACTCTCGCAATCGGTGCTACCGGCAGCCTCGCCGCTGCGGTTACTAACCTCGGGGTGCTGACGAACGCTGGCACCGTCGGAGGCCTGGTCAACAACGCCGGGACTTTCCAGTCGACCGGTTCCCTGAACGGGGGACTAGCCAACGTAACGCAGGCATCGGTCCGTGGTAACTTAAGCGGACCGGTGACCAATGCGGGGTTGATCACGCTGACTGGCGCGACCAGCGGTAATGCTGCATTTTCACAGATCGCCATTGGCACTTTAAACCTCGCCGGGTTCAATGCCACGATCGGCAGCCTTGCGGGCAGCGGTGCGGTGCAGCTCGGCAGCGGCACGCTGACGCTGGGCGGGGCGAATAGCAGCACCGATTTTGCCGGGGTCATCTCGGGCACGGGCGCGCTGGTCAAGACCGGCACGGGAACGCAGACTCTCTCGGGCGCGAACACCGTCAACGGTGTCACCACGATCAACCAGGGCTCGATCTTCCTCGCCACCGGAGCATCGCTGGCAGGCACGGTGCAGAACAACGCGACCTTCATCAATTCGGGCAGCGTTGCAGGTCAGGTGACCAATGCGGGAACGCTGGTCTCTGCTGGCACGCTGGCGGGCGGGCTGGTCAACAATGCGGGGGCGACGGCAAATCTTGCCAATGCCGTCAACGGCGCGATCACCAATTCGGGCGCGATCACGCTGACGGCTGGCCTGTCGGGTTCGCCCGGCTTCACCCAGAATATTGGGGGCAGCCTCAATCTCGCCGGGTTCAACGCGACGCTGGGCAGCATTGCAGGCACCGGCGCGATCCAGCTGGGCGCTGGCACGCTCACCGCAGGCGCAAGCAACGCCTCGACCAGCTTCGACGGCATCATCTCGGGTTCGGGCACGTTCAACAAGGCGGGCACGGGCACGCTGACGCTGGGCGGCATCAACACGGCGGCGGCCAATTTCACCGGCACCGTCAACGTGAATGCGGGGTCGCTGGTGCTCAACGGCCAGTTCGGCGATGTGTTGGCCAACAGTGCCAACCTCACTCTCGCCAATGGCGCGACGCTGGGCGGATCGGGCAGCTTCCTCGGCAATATTTCGCTTGGCGCCGGGGCCATACTCGCCCCGGGCAACAGCCCTGCGACGATCGCTGTCGGTGGCAACCTGCTGCTCGATTCAGCCTCGGTGCTCAATTTCGAGCTTGCCCAGGCGGGTGTCGTCGGTGGCGGCACCAACGATCTCATCAGCGTCAGCGGCAACCTGACGCTCGACGGCACGCTCAATGTGGCGGCGCTGACCGGATTTGGCGAGGGCATCTATCGCCTGATCAACTATGGCGGCGCATTGACCGACAACGGCCTGCTGGTCGGCACGCGCCCCGATGGCTTCACGGCGTCGGTGATCACCAATATCGGAGGACAGATCAGCGTCCAGTTCACGCTCGGCATCCCGACCGTGCTCTACTGGGACGGCACCGACACCACCGCTGCGTCCAGCGCAATCACCGGCAATGGCGGATCGGGCACCTGGAACAGCACCAGCACCAACTGGACCTCGGCGCCCGGATTCTCGACCGCGTTCGGATGGAACAGCCAGACCGGCGTGTTCGCTGGCGCGGCAGGCGGTACGGTACAGGTCAGCGGAACCCAGGCGTTCCAGCAGCTTCGTTTCGAAACAGGCGGCTATGTGCTGAACACCGCACCTGGTGGCGGGGCGCTGGCGACCACCGGCGGCACCTCGGTCATCGACGTGTCGGCAGGCTTGGGCGCCACCATCAATGCGCCGATCCAGGGGACCGCAGGTATCACCAAGGCGGGCGCGGGCACGCTGACGCTCGGCGGTTTCAACAGCTATGCGGGGCTTACCAGCATTGCAGCCGGCACGCTGGCGCTGAGCAGCGGCGGCACGATCGTCGGCGCGGTGGATAACGGTGCGAGCTTCGCCAATGCGGGCAACGTGAGGGGGCAGGTCACCAACCGGGCGAGCCTCACCTCGACCGGAAGGCTCGACGGCGGTCTGGTCAATGCCGCCACGGGCATAGCCAACCTGTCGGGCGTGTGGAACGGGGCGATTTCCAACGCGGGAACGGTGAGGCTGTCAGGCCTGACCAGCGGCAACGTGGCGTTCAGCCAGCAGGGCAGCGGTTTGTTCGACCTGGCCGGATCGTTCGCTTCCATCGGTTCGCTCGCGGGCAGCGGGTCGGTGCAACTGGGCAGCGGCTTGCTTCAGCTGGGCCGCAGCAACGCCAGCACCAGTTTCGCAGGCGTTATCTCGGGCAGCGGCGGCCTCGAGAAGGAAGGCACGGGCACCTTCACGCTCACCGGTGCCAACAGCTTCACGGGCCGGACGCTGGTCAGCGGCGGAACGCTCGTCCTGGCTTCGGGAGCATCGCTGGCAGGCTCGGTGACCAACAATGCCGTGTTCACCAATGCCGGGACGGTCGCAAACGGAGTGATCAACAACGGTACGCTGGTGTCCACGGGGTCGTTGAACGGCAGTCTGGTCAACAATGCTGGTGCAACCGCGAGCCTGTCGGGGGCATTTTCCGGCAATCTGATCAATCGCGGTACGGTAAACCTGACCGGAACCTTTATCGGTATCGGCGAACTGTCGCTGGCGACGGGCGCGGTCTTCAACCTGGGCGGCTTTGCCACCACCATCGGCAATCTGACCGGCGGCGGCGGCACGGTGGCTCTGGGCAGCGGGACGCTGACCCTGGGCAGCGGCACCGGCTCGCAGACCTTCGACGGCATGATCACCGGTTCCGGTGGCCTGACCAAGGTCAGCGCCAGCACCTTCTCGCTCTCGGGCGCGCAGGGCTATACGGGGCTGACCACGGTCAACGGAGGCACCTTGATCCTGGGCAGCAATGCCTCGCTGGCAGGCGGCGTGCTCAACAATGCAAGGTTCACGAACGCTGGTCGCGTTTCGGGCCTCGTTACCAACATCGCGACACTGGAATCAACGGGCGCGCTGAACGCAGGGCTGGTCAATGCAACCGGAGCCAGCGCGCGAATCCGGGGTATCCTGGCAGGATCCGTCACCAATGCGGGCACGATCACGTTGACCGGCACGACCACCGGCATCGGCGCGGTGACTCAGGAGGCGACGGGCACGTTCGATCTGGGCGGCTTCGGCACCAGCATCGGCAGCCTGGCGGGCAGCGGAGCCGTGATTCTGGGTGCGGTCCCGCTGACCACGGGCGGCGATAACGGCTCAAGCACCTTCGCAGGCACGGTCTCGGGCGACGGCGGCATCGTCAAGACCGGCACCGGCACGTTCGTTCTTTCCGGCGCGAACAGCTATGCAGGCCTGACCACGGTCAGCCAGGGCGTGCTTTCGGTCCGCAACAATGCGGGCCTGGGCGGCAATGCTGCGGGCACCGTGGTCGATGCGGGGGCTGCGCTCGAGCTGCAGGGCGGCATCACCCTCACCGGCGAGGCGCTGACGATCAACGGCACCGGCGTGAACGGCGCGGGCGCGCTGCGCAACGTGGCGGACAACAACATCTGGGCAGGCACCGTCACCCTGGGATCGGACAGCCTGATCGCCGCCGATGCAGGCCGCCTCGACATCGACCTGCTCGCAGGCACCAGCCAGGCGCTTGCCACCGGCGGCGCAGGCCTGATCGGCCTCGCCAATGCGAACACGACCGGCGCGCTCACCGTGACCGGCGGCAATCTGGCGCTGTTCGGCAGCGGAAACTTTGCCGGCGGCGTGAATGTCAACGCGGGCAACCTGTTCCTGCAAGGCGGCAGCAGCGTCAATGACGCGGCGGCGGTCACGCTGGGCACCGGCAACCTGATCGTTGCGGTGTCGGAAACCATCGGTTCGCTGGCTGGCACGGGCGGCACGGTGCAGATCGATGCTGGCCAGACGCTGACGCTGGGCGGAAGCGATGCGTCGACCAGCTTCGGCGGCGTCATCTTCAACACCGGCAATCTCGCCAAGCAGGGCAGCGGAACGTTCACCGTCACCGGAACGCTGGCGCATAGCGGCACCACGACGATCACCGGCGGCACCTTGCTGTCGGGCGCGGCCAATATCTGGCAGGGCAATGGCCTGGTCACGATCGGCAACGGCGGGACGCTCGATCTCGGCGGTTTCGACCAGTCGATCGCGGCGATCAGCCTGGCGGGCGGCACGCTGGCCAATGGCGCGCTGACCGGCAGCATCAGCACGAGCGGCGGCACGATCCGCGACATTACCGGCGCTGCCAATTCACTGCGGGCCACTGGGGGCACCACCACGCTCACCGGCGCGGGCAGCTTCGCGCAGGGCGTGACGCTGGCGGGCGGCGATGTCGTGCTGCAGGGGGCAGGGGCATCGATCGCCGATGCGGCGCTGGTCACGGTCAATACCGGTACCTTGTTCGTCAATGTGGCTGAGACCATCGGCGCGCTGGCCGGCAGCGGCGGCCGCGTGCAGATCGCGCAGGGCCAGGCGCTCGTCACCGGTGGCAGCAATGCCAGCACCGCCTATGCGGGCGTGCTCGCCGGCAATGGCGCAGTGATCAAGACCGGCACCGGCACGTTCACGCTCTCGGGCGCGAACACGCTGACCGGCACGGTCACCGTCAACGCCGGTGTGCTGGCGCTGGCTAGCGGCGGATCGCTGGCGGGCGCGGTGCAGAACGCGGCCGGGTTCAACAGTGCCGGCTCGGTCGCGGGCCTCGTCACCAACACCGGCACGCTGATCTCCACCGGCGTGCTCAATGGCGGACTGGTGAATTCGGGCTCGGCGGGGCTTTCAGGCCAGCTGAACGGCGCGGTGACCAATAGCAGCCTCGTGCAGCTCCAGGGCGCGCTGACCGGCATTACCGGCTTCAGCCAGACCGGCACCGGCACGTTCGATCTCGCGGACTTCAACACCTCGATCGGCAGCCTTTCGGGCGCAGGCAACGTGCTGCTGGGCAGTGCGACGCTGACGCTGGGCGGCAGCAACGCCTCGACCAGTTTCGGCGGCACGATCGGCGGCACCGGCGGCCTCATCAAGTCCGGCACCGGCGGCTTCACGCTGACCACGGGCCAGGCCTATACCGGCCTCACCACGGTCAATGGCGGCCTGCTGACGGTAGCGGCCGGTGCGGGCCTCAGCGGATCGGTGCTGAACAACGCGGGCTTCGCCAGCTCCGGCCTGATCCTGGGATCGCTGACCAACAACGGCACCGCGACGCTTTCGGGCCAGATCAACGGCACGGTGGCCAATAATGGTGCGACCACGCTCGGCGGCCAGCTGGTCGTGCTCGGCCGCCTGACGCAGAGCACGGCGGGCAGCCTGAACCTGGCGGGCTTCAACGCCTCGCTGGGCAGCCTTGCCGGCACCGGCCCGATCGCGCTGGGCAACGGCACGCTGGTCGTCGGATCGGACAACAGTTCGTCGCTGTTCTCGGGCGTCATCTCGGGCAGCGGCGGCTTGCAGAAGATCGGCTCCGGCACATTCACGCTGACCGGCATCAACAGCTATACCGGCCTGACCGTGGTCAACGCAGGCACGCTGGTGATCGGCGAAGGCGTGAGCGTCGGTGGCACGACGAGCGGCATTGCGGCGACGGTGGCAGCACCTTCCGTGCTTGCCGCGCCGGTCGCAAATGCCGTTTCGGGCCCGATCGCAGCCGAGCAGGCCAGCATGCCTGCGGCGGTCACGTCGCTGGCGGCAGAGCAGACCAGCATGCCGGCTACGGTCACTTCGCTTGCAGCCGAAACCGCTTCCACCGTCAGCGCCTCGCTCGCATCGCGCGCCGGCATGATGGTCGACAATGGCGCGATCTCCGGCGGCCCGACCCCGGCGAGCCTGGCCTCCAGCGCAGAGCGTCTGCCGCTGGCGGGCGGCGTGTCGTCCGGACCC
>NZ_LSIS01000388.1:0-7112 GCF_001556365.1 Blastomonas sp. CCH1-A6
GGCGGTGGCTGATCGCGGATCAGCCGTTCTGACGGTCGCCGAGATGGTGGTGGCCGAACAGGCGATCTTCGACACCGGCGTCTCGGTCGATGCGCTGATGCAGCGTGCGGGCGAGGGGGCAGGCCAGATGATCTGGCGGATCGGCGGCACGACGCCGACGCTGGTGCTGTGCGGTCCTGGAAACAATGGCGGCGATGGCTATGTTATCGCAGAGTTTTTGCGTGCAAAGGGCGTGCGGGTCACCGTTGCCGCATTGTCCGAACCGCGCACCGACGCTGCGCGCCATGCTCGGGCGCGCTTTGGTGGCAAGACCACCATGTTCGATGAGGTCGAACCCGCTACGCAGGTCGTCGATTGCCTGTTTGGTAGCGGTCTGACACGCCCGCTCGACGGTGCCGTCTGGCATCGTTTTGCCGAACTGGTCGGCCAGGCACGGCGCAGCTTCGCGATCGATCTGCCCAGCGGGGCGGATGCCGACCGTGCGGTCTGGCTCAACGAGCCGCTGCGCTTCGACCATGTGCTGGCGCTGGGCGCGTGGAAATATGCCCATCTGCTCGAGCCCGTCGCGAGCGATTGCGGCGCGCTGAGCCTGATCGAGATCGGAGTCGATACCGAAGCCGCCAGGGTGCGCAGAATCGCCCGGCCCTCGATTGTCGCGCCCGATGCGCGTTCGCACAAGTACCGCCGCGGGCTGGTCGCGGTGTTGGTCGGCGCGATGCCGGGTGCGGCGCTGCTCGCGGCACATGCAGCGCAGGGGGCAGGGGCAGGGTATGTGAAGCTGATCGGCGCAGGCGATCCGCCGCCACAGCTTCCTGCCGATATCGTATGGCAGCGCACAGACGGCGCGGGCTCGGTCGCCGAAGCGCTGCAGGACTCGCGCATCGGCACCGTCGTGGTCGGCCCGGGTCTGGGGCGGGACAATCAGGCGCGCGTGCTGCTCGAGACCGCGCTGGCATGCCCGCACCCGCTGATCGTCGATGCCGATGCCTTGCATCTGCTGCCCGGTTATTTCGCGAGCCTGAAGGGGCGGGGCGCGCCGGTGCTGCTGACCCCGCACCAGGGCGAATTCGATGTGCTCGCGGGCGAGACCGGTGCCGATGCGATCAATAAGGTCGCTCGGGCCGAGGCGCTTGCCCGGACGCTGGATACGTTCGTGCTCTACAAGGGTGCGGATACCGTCATCGCCGCGCCCGATGGCCGCGCGGTCATTGCCGACCGCCGCTATTCCTGGCTGTCGGTCGCGGGCACGGGCGATGTGCTTGCCGGCTGCATGGCGGCGCGGCTTGCGGGCCATGCTCAGCCGTTCGACGCCATGACCGAGGCAGGCTGGCTGCACGACCGCGCCGCGCATATCGCGGGACCGGCGTTCAGCGCGCTGCAGCTCGCCAACGCCTTGCCGCAAGCGCTGGAGACCTGCCTTGAGCGATGATCTGATCGTGCGCATCGCTGCGCGGGGCGATGGTGTCACCACATCGGGCCGTCATGTCGCCGGAGCCGCTCCGGGAGACACGATCACGCCTAATGGCAGCATCGTGCCCGGACCGCATCATGCGGTGCCGCCATGCCCGCACTTCGGGTCGTGCGGCGGCTGTCAACTGCAGCATGTCGACGATGCCGCGCTCGCCGATTTCGTCCGCGACCGCGTCACCGGGCCGCTGACGGCCAAGGGCATTGTCGCGCGTGACGTTCGACCGGTGCACCTCTCGCCACCGCGCAGCCGCAGGCGAGCCTCATTGCGCTATGTGCGCAAGGGCGGGCAGGTGGTGTTGGGCTTTGCCGGGCAGGGCAGCCAGGATCTGGTCGATATCCGTGCCTGCGAGATCGTGACGCCACGGCTGCATGACGTCATGATGGCGGTGCGCGGCCTGATCGTGAAATGGCCGGAATCAAGGCTTTCCGGCAGTGTCGAGCTGACCGAGATAGACCAGGGCGTCGATGTGCTGATCTCGGGTCTCGCGCCGACGACACTGGCGCAGCACGAGCTGCTCTCCGGCTTTGCCGAGGCGCAGAAGCTGGCGCGGCTGTCGATCGACCAGGGCTTCGGACCCGAAACGCAGTACGAGCCGGTGCCCGCCACGATCAGCTTTGGCGACATTGCGGTCCGGTTTCCGCAGGCGAGCTTCCTGCAGGCCACGCGCGATGGCGAGGCAGGACTGGCAGCGGCCGCGCGCGAGGCGCTGGACGGTTGCCGGATGGTAGCGGACCTGTTTGCGGGGCTGGGCAGCTTCGCTTTCCACCTGATCGCGCCGGGCCGCCGCATCTATGCCGCTGAAGCCGCGCGCGATGCGATCCTGGCACTCAAGGCCGTGGCCGATGCGCGCCAGCTGCCGGTATTCACCGAGCATCGCGACCTGTTCCGAAATCCGGTGCAGCGCGACATGCTCGACCGGCTCGAAGGCTTGGTGCTCGATCCACCGCGCGCAGGGGCCGAGGAGCAGGTGCGCGCCATCGCCGGATCGTCGATCAGGCGGGTCTGCTATGTCAGCTGCAACCCGGCAACCTTCGCGCGCGATGCTCGCATCCTGTGCGATGCCGGGTTCGCGCTCGATACCTTGTGGCCGGTGGGTCAGTTCCGCTGGTCGACGCATGTCGAGCTGGCCAGCCTGTTCCTCCGTCAGCCCTGATCGCTCCACACAACGCCATCGCGCGGGCGGGTGTCAACGCGAAGCTCGAACACGTCCGGGCGCGCATAATGGCCATCGGTGTCGAGCCCAGCCAGCCCCTGGCCGATGCTGGCAAGGTCCAGATCGGCGACCAGCGTTTCGGGGCCAGACCCGGCTTGAGCGAGCACCATGGCATCGGGCGCGATGATCGCACTGCCACCGAACTGCAACTGCCCCTCGGGCATGGCCTCGAGCAGTGCGCGCGCGGCCTTGCGGGCTGTGGTGTCAAGGTTGCAATGATCGAGGCCCAGCAGAACATCGTCGCGGCTCTGGATCGTTCCGGCGGCCAGCACGAAACACCGGCCTTCAAAGGCATAATGGCGTGAGGCCATGGCGTAAGTCTCGCGCACCGTTGGCCAGGCGGCGATGTGCACCACCTCGCCCTGGTTGTGCATCGCGGCGCGTGCGAGCGGCATCCAGTGCTCCCAGCAGATCAGGCTGCCCACAGGTCCGAAGGGCGCGGCGTGCGTGCCGAGCGTCGAGCCGTCGCCGCGCGCCCAGATCAGCCGCTCGCCATGCGTGGGCACCAGCTTCCGGTGGATCAGCGGCTGCAGACCGGGGCGCAGCAGCAATTGGCAGTTGTAGAGGCTCGATCGCACGCGCTCGTGCGCACCGATGCTGACCAGCGCGCCCGAGCGATCGACCAGATCCTGTACCGGCGCGAGGCGCGGATCGCCGATGCGGATCGCTTCCTCAAGCAGCACCGCATGCAGCGCGCGCGTACCCGGATGGTCCCACAAGGCCGCTCCCGGCGCTTCGTCGAGCCAGAGCGGATAGCCGCCAAGGAACGTCTCGCCAAAGGCTATGATTTGCGCACCCTGATCGAGCGCCGGTTCAATCAGGGCGGGCAGGGCGGCAATGCCCTGCGTCACGGAGAGCGGAATAGGCGCGGCCTGGACGATCGCCGCACGGATGCGGCGCGGATCAGCCATGTAGGTGCAGGTCGAAGATCGGGATCGCCGCGTGGAAGATCAGCACCATCAGGCACAGGCTTGACGAGGCGAACAGCAGGAAGCGCACGGCGACGCGGTTGACCGTCGCCTGGACGAGGCTGTGTGCAATACGAAGCGCGACATAGAGCCAGGCGACCGCGACGTTGATCCCTTCGCCATGGCCGATGATCGCCAGCACGATGCACACTGCATAAAAGATTGTCGGTTCGTCGAGCAGGTGATTGTAATTATGCGCTTTCCACTGGATCGGTTGCGGCAGGACAGCATCGAGGTCCTTGCCCGTGCCGCCCTTCAGGTTGGCGACATCGATCTTCGCCTGCTGCATTGCCGGGATGCGGGTGACATACATCCATGCCCACATCACCATGGTCCAGGCGAGCAGGATGACGACGGGTTGCAGAATTGTCTGGATCATGGTGGCGGCTCCCTCAAAGCGTGGCGATCAGTGCACGGATCGCGAGCACGATCAGGCAGAAGGTGGAGGCTAGGAACAGCAGGAAACGCGTTTGCACCTTGTTCACGGTGGCCTGCCAGATGCTGTGGACGATGCGGATCAGCACATAGCCCCAGGCCAGTGCGACATTCAGGCCATCGGTGCCTGCGCCGGCGATCGCCACGATCGCGATGGTGGCGTAGAAGATGGTCGGCTGCTCCATCAGATGCGCGTAATTGTGCGATTTCCACGCGGCTTGCGGCGGGAGCATCGGATCGAGATCGCTGCCACGCCCTCCGACGGCCTTGGAAATATCGACGCCCAGCTTCTTCGCATTGGGCAGTCGTGCGCCCGCCATCCAGAAGAGCATGACGAGCGACCAGAGCACCAGCACGGCGGCTGGCGTCAGAACATTGGCAGACATGAAGCAGTTCCTCCCCCGCTTTACGGAGGAGGAAACTGCGGCAGCGCTATTAGATTGTCAATCGCAACCGATTGGCGCGATCAGCGGTTGATGCTGACAACATTGTCGGCGCGCCAGTGCGGGCGGGCCTCGCCGGTGTACATGGACTGCATCGGCTCGTCGGTGACGGTATAATGCTCGCTCGTGCCGAAGCCGTTGAAGCCGGTACGCATCGCCGCACCATAGGCGCCGATCATGCCGATCTCGATATAGTCGCCGGCCTTGATGTCCGCGGGCAGCGGGAAGGGACCTGCCATGTAATCGATATCGTCGCAGGTCGGGCCGAAAAAGCTGAAATCCTCGGTCGTGCTGCTGCGCTGGGTGCCGAGATAGCGGACCGGGAAGCGCCAGCCGATATGCGCGGCATCGAACAGTGCGCCATAGGCGCCATCGTTGATGTACAGTTCCTCGCCGCGGCGACGATCAACGCGCACGATGATCGAATTGTACTCGGCGCAGAGCGCGCGGCCCGGCTCGCACCACAGTTCGGCCGAATAGCTGATCGGCAGGCTTTCGAAGGTGCGTTCGATGATCGCGAAATAGTCTTCCAGCGGCGGGGGCTGCATGCCCGGATAGGCGGAAGGGAAGCCGCCGCCGACGTCGATCACGTCCACGGTGACCGAGGCATCGACGATCGCCGCGCGGACGCGGTCGAGTGCCTGCACATAAGCGTGCGGGCTCATCGCTTGGCTGCCGACATGGAAGCAGATGCCCAGGCTGTCCGCTGCCTGGCGGGTCGCCATCAGCAGTTCGCGCGCATCGATCAGTTCGGTGCCGAACTTCGATGCGAGGCTCAGTTCCGAATGCTCGGACGATACACGCAGGCGCACGCACAAAGTCAGATCGTCGGGCGCGCCGGTGGCGGCGACGATCTTGTCGAGCTCTTCACGGCTGTCGAGCGAGAACACGCGCACGCCATGAATGTGATAGGCTTCGGCGATCGCTTCGGGGGTCTTGACTGGGTGCATGAAGCACAGCGTCGCATCCGGCAGCGTTCCCGCGACCAGCCGAACTTCGGCGATCGAGGCGACGTCGTAATGCGTGATCCCCGCGTTCCACAGCACGCGCAGCAGGTCGGGCGAGGGATTCGCCTTGACCGCGTAGAGCGACTTGCCAGGAAAGCGATCAACAAAGAAACGCGCCGCGCGGGTGGCCGCTTGCGGACGGTTCAGCGTAACCGGCTGTGCCGGGTTCAGAGCCTGAATCAGCTCCAGCGCATCAAGATATTCGTGCAACTCAAGGGACCCCCAAAAAAACAGTCAAACAACAAGGCTGCCTTGCGGTTATTGGAAGTCCCCCTGGGGCAGCGGAACGCCGAAATAGGGTCCGCAGCCCCGCGTGTAAAGGGAAAAATTGCTACCGAAATCCTAACCCAGCCGATCGCGGAACGTCTCGTAACCGAACGAGGCAATCTCGCGCAGGCTGTCGTCATCGCTGTTCCACAGCCAGATAGATGGCAAGGGTACGCCATTGAAAGTATTGGTTTTCACCATCGAATAATGCGCTTGGTCGAGGAATGCGAAGCGCTGTCCCGGCTCGAGCGGGACGGGCAGGCCGTAGTCGCCGATAATGTCCCCGGCGAGGCAGGATGGCCCGCCGAGCCGTATCGGTTGTGCGTCAGGCCGTTCGCCGAGCATCGCCGGGCGATAGGGTGCCTCGATCACGTCGGGCATATGACAGGTCGCCGAAATGTCGGTGATTCCCACCTTCATTCCGTTGTCGAAGACATCAAGCAGCTCGCCCACCAGGATGCCGGCATCTAGCGCAACCGCCTCGCCGGGTTCGAGATAGATGTCGCAGCCCGTGCGTGCCTTGACCGCGATTAGGAACTCGACCAGCTCGTCGCGCTGGTAATCGGCGCGGGTGATGTGATGCCCGCCGCCAAAATTCAGCCATTTCAACTGGTTGAAATAGGGTTCGAGCAAGGGTTCCAGCTTGGCCCAGATCTGCTGCAACGGGACCAGGTCCTGCTCGCACAGCGAGTGGAAATGGATGCCGGATACACCTTCGAAATGCTCGGGGCGCAATTGGTCGATAGGATGGCCGAGGCGGCTATGCGGCTGGCTGGGGTCGTATTTCTCGGTCTCGCCCAGCGGCAGCGCGGGGTTGATGCGCAGGCCGATGTCGAAACTCTGGCCCGCAATGCGCGCTTCCTCGATCAGCGGGGCGAATCGCGCGATCTGGCCGGGGCTGTTGAAGATGACATGGTCGGAGAGCTTGAGGATCTCGCGCAGGTCCTCGGCCTTGTAGCCCGCGCAATAGGTCGCGATCTCGCCATGATAATGATGCGAGGCGAGCTTCGCCTCCCACAGGCCGGACGAGCAGGTGCCGTCGAGATAGTCGCTGACTACATCGCCCAGTTGCCAGAAGGAGAACGCCTTGAGCGCGGCGAGCATCTTGATGCCCGCCCGGTCGCGCACATCGGCGAGCACCGCCAGATTGCGCCGCACCGCCGCCTCGTCCACGACAAAGGCGGGCGAGGGTACGCGGTTCAGGTCGAAATGCCGAAAGGCACCGGGATCACCGGCCTTGGTTTCCATTGAATGTCTCCCCCTCTCCCCTTGAGGGGAGAGGGGGAGACATTCAATGGAAACCAAGGC
>NZ_LSIS01000389.1:0-854 GCF_001556365.1 Blastomonas sp. CCH1-A6
CTGCTGCAGGGCAAGGCGAAGGCGGCGGACATCTTCAACCCCGCCTTCGTCGCTGCCGTGCCCGAAGCGCAGCTCGCGCAAGTGGTCGCCGGGCTCAAGGCGCAGCATGGCGAGCCGCAGGCGGTGGTTGCGGTGCGCCCGATGGACCCGCGCTCGGCCAGTATCGATATCCGCTTCGACAGGGCGATCGTCACCTTCACCATCGGCATGCTGGACGGAAAGCTCTCGGGCCTGTTCATCACCGGCACGCGTACCGAGGATGACAGCCTCGACAAGGTGACGGCCGATATCGCCGCGCTGCCGGGGCGAACCGGGCTGATCCTGCAGAAGCTGACCGCCACCGGCGCGGAAACCCTTGCCAGCCGCAATTCCGAGGAGCGCTTCGCCATCGCCTCGGTGTTCAAGCTTTATGTGCTCGCCGAGATCGACCGGGCGGTGCGCGCGGGCGAGCGCAAGTGGAGCGACGTGCTGCCGCTCACGCAGAAATCGCATCCCTCGGGGATCACGCAGGACTGGCCCGACAATGCACCGATGACGCTGCAGACGCTGGCGACGCTGATGATCTCGGTCAGCGACAACAGCGCTACCGACACGCTGATCGCCGCGATCGGCCAGAAAAGGCTCGCCGCCATCGTCAGGGCGAGCGGCCATGCCAATCCTTCGGACATGATCCCGCTGCTGTCGACGCAAGCCGTGACGGGCCTCAAGATGCCCGCCAATGCCGCCTTGCGCGACCGCTTCCTCGCGGCGGACGATGCCGCGCAAACGAAGCTGCTGGCTGAGGGGAGCGATGCGCTGCGGCTCAAGAATCTCGACCTGTCGGTCTATACCGGCGGGCCGAACCAGATCGACAC
>NZ_LSIS01000390.1:0-1494 GCF_001556365.1 Blastomonas sp. CCH1-A6
CGCTGGCGGGGGGCAACGAGGTGGCGGACATCGGCCCCGATGGCGTCATCATGAAGCGCTGGCAGGCCAGCGATGCCGGCCTTCCGACGCACCCGATCGAAGCGATCCGTGGCGGCGACGCGGCGCATAATGCCGCTGCGCTGCGCCGCCTACTGCAGGGCGAGACCGGGCCGTATCGCGATGCGGTGCTGTTCAACGCCGCCGCCGCGCTGCTGATCGCGGGCGAGGTGGAGAGCCTCGCCGAAGGGGCCGAGGAAGCCGCCGAGGCCATCGACAAGGGGCTCGCCAACGCGCTGCTCAACTGCTGGATCGATTTCACGAAAGCCGCCACATGAACAAGCTGGAAGAGATTTGCGAGGTCAAGCGGCAGGAAGTCGCACGGCGCAAGACCCTGATATCGCAGGCCGAACTCGAACGCCGCACCGCTGCTGCTTCCGCACCGCGCGGCCTTGCGCGCGCGCTCCTGGACAAGTCGCGCGACGGTTTCGGCCTGATCGCCGAGATCAAGCGCGCCAGCCCCTCCAAGGGCCTGATCCGCGCCGATTTCGACCCCGCTGCGCATGCCGCCGAGTACCAGGCGGGCGGCGCAGCGTGCCTTTCGGTACTGACCGATGAACCGTATTTCCAAGGGCATGACGACTATCTCGTCGCCGCGCGCGCCGCGTGCGACCTGCCTTGCCTGCGCAAGGACTTCATGGTCGATGTCTGGCAGGTCGCCGAAAGCCGCGCGCTGGGGGCCGATGCGATCCTGATCATCGTCGCCGCGCTCGACGACGCGACCATGGCCGATATCGAGAGCGCCGCGTTCGACCACGGCATGGACGTGCTGGTCGAGGTGCATGACGAGGCCGAGATGGAACGCGCGCTCAAGCTCAAGTCGCCGCTGATCGGCATCAACAATCGCGACCTGCGCAGCTTCGTCACCGATATCGCCACCACCGAACGGCTGGTCGGCATGATCCCCGACGGCCGGATAGCGGTGTCCGAAAGCGGCATCAACAGCCATGCCGATTGCACCCGGCTGAGCGGGCAGGGGGTGCGCTGCTTCCTGGTCGGAGAGTCGCTGATGCGCCAGCCTGACGTGACGATCGCCACGCGGACACTGCTCACCGGAGCGGCGGCCTGATGGACAAGCTCACCCATCTCGACGCCACCGGCGCGGCGCAGATGGTCGATGTGTCGGCCAAGGCCGATAGCGTGCGCGAGGCGGTGGCCGAGGGGGTGATTGCCATGACCCCGGCGGTGATCGCCGCGATCCGCGCGGGCGACATCAAGAAGGGCGACGTGCTGGGCACCGCGCGCATCGCGGGCATCATGGCCGCCAAGCAGACAAGCAACCTGATCCCGCTGTGTCATCCGCTGCCGATCGCCAGCGTCTCGGTCGATTTCGCCTATGTCGACACCGGCGTCCGCGTCGAGACGCGGGTGCGGACCAGCGGCAAGACCGGGGTGGAGATGGAGGCGCTGACCGCCGCCAGCGTCGCGCTGCTGACG
>NZ_LSIS01000004.1:0-1842 GCF_001556365.1 Blastomonas sp. CCH1-A6
ATGCAGCCCGGTGACCACACCCCAAATTACACCTCATTGACGGACGTGACCCAAGAGACATGCCCTCAATAGGCTGGGACCGATCGGGACCGATATATCCTTCTGTTCGCTGCGTGTTCATGGTTCTTGCTCCATTTGGCGCGTCTGAAACACAGCCAAATCGTGCAGTCGCAACACTGGCAGTGTAGAGGTCAGCGGTTCGATCCCGCTAGGCTCCACCATTTTTCCTCGACATCGCAGGATATCTGGCGTCAGACTTCGCGCTGACAATGCGCGTGGCATTGCACCTGCGCAGCGGTGGAGGACGATCCATGAGCAAGCTTCTCATCGCAGGTGCCACCGGGCTGGTCGGGCGGATCGCCCTGGCCCGGGCGCTCGATGATCCGCGCGTGACGGGTGTCGTCGCCCCGACGCGACGCGCGCTGCCCTCGCACCCGAAGCTGGTCAACCCGCTCATCGATTACGAATTGCTGCCGCCCGATGCCGATTGGTGGCGTTGCGATGCCGTCATCTGCGCGCTCGGCACGACACGGGCCAAGGCGGGGTCGGCAGAGGCGTTCTGCCGGGTCGATCACGATTATCCGCTGATGGTTGCGACGCACGCACGCGCGCACGGCGCGAAAGCCTTTGCGCTGGTGTCCGCGATCGGCGCGGATGCGGGCTCGCGACTGCTCTACAACCGCACCAAGGGCGAGGTCGAGGCAAGCATCGGCGCGCTTGACTATCCCAGCTATACGATCGTCCGCCCCGGGCTGATCGGCGGGCAACGCGACGATTTCCGTCCGATGGAGCGCGTGTCCGATGCAATCCTCACTGTGCTAGGGCCGGTGCTGCCGCGCCAGTGGCGGATCAGCCCGGCCGCGAATATCGCGGCCGCGCTGATCGAGGCGGCGCTGGCCGCAAGGCCGGGACGGCACGTCGTGAGTGCCGCCCAGCTAGCCTGACCTATTCTTTCGGTGCACCGGATTTGTCGCGGATCGCCTTGAACTCGGAGCCCGGCTTCCATTGCGGCCAGCGGGTCGAATTGGCGAGCTCGGCGCCGATGATCCCGGTGAGCGCGATGTCCTGCACCGCGCCGTCGAGCTTCCAGTCCGGCCCCCAGGCATCGCACGCCTGGTGATAGCACTGGCCGGTATAGGCATCGATCCACGCCTGGCCCGCCGCGACGCCGCCCTGCCTGAGGTCGGAGGCCCCCGCAATGCCCATCAGCAGCATCACCGGAACACCGCGCTTGGCGAAGGAGAAATGGTCGGCGCGGTAGAACAGGCCGCGTTCGGGCAGGCTTTCTGGCGTCACGGTACGGCCCTGGGTCGCGGCCACCCGCGCCATGTCGTCCTCGAGCGTGTTCTGCCCCTTGCCGACCAGCACCACATCCTTCGCCGCGCCTGCGGTCTGAAGGATGTCGAGCGCCAGATTGGCGACGGTCCTTTCCATCGGATAGACCGGGTTGGCGGCATAATATTCGGAGCCGAGCAGCCCGCGCTCCTCGGCCGTCCACAGCCCGAACACCACCGAGCGCTCGGGCGCGGGGCCCGATTTCAGCGACCGCGCGATCTCGAACAATCCGGCAATGCCCAGCGCATCGTCATTGGCCCCGGCGCGATAGATGCGGCCCTGGGCGTCGGGCTTGCCCTCGCCATAGGCATCCCAGTGCGCGCCGAACATCACGACCTCGTCGGGACGCTTGCTGCCGGTGATCTTGCCCAGCACATTGTGGCTGGTCACGACCTCGGGCTGCACCGGAATATCGGCATGGAGCGTCACGCCCTTCAACTCCACCGGGCGGAACTTGGGCGAGCGCGCCTCGACCTCGAGCTTGGCAAGGTCCAGCCCCGCCGCCGC
>NZ_LSIS01000039.1:0-728 GCF_001556365.1 Blastomonas sp. CCH1-A6
GCGCAAATGGCCGCTGCGGCGGATCATCGAGGCGATCCTGTATCTGCTGCGCGGTGGGCTGCCCTGGCGGATGTTGCCGCCCTGCTTTCCTCCGGTCTCGACGGTGCGGCGCTGGTTCTATCTGTGGCGCGACAATGGTCTGTGGCTCTCGCTCAATCACGCCCTGCTGCTGATCGGGCGGGAAGCCCTCGGGCGCGAGGCTTCTCCGAGCGCTGGGGTCATCGACAGCCAAAGCGTGAAAACCACGGAAAGCGGCGGGCCTTGCGGCTATGACGCAGGCAAGAAGATCAAGGGCCGCAAGCGACACATCGTGACCGACACCGAGGGCAATCTCGTTCATGCCGTGATCCACACCGCTGACGTGCAGGATCGCGATGGCGCGCCGTTTGTTCTGGCCGAGATCATCCGCCGTCACCCTTGGCTCAGGCACATCTTCGCCGATGGCGGCTATGCTGGCGACAAGCTTCGCCAGGCGCTGCGCAAGATCGGGAAGTGGACGGTCGAGATCATCAAGCGATCCGACCATGCCAAGGGCTTCGAGGTCCTGCCCAGACGCTGGGTGGTCGAGCGGACCTTTGCGTGGCTCGGTCGCAACCGCCGCCTCGCCAAAGACTTCGAGCAGACCATCGCATCGGCAACCGCGTGGCTGTTCATCGCCTCAATTCAGCTCTTCGTCCGCCGTATCGCAAGAGCATGAAATCTATCGCGATAATTTTGAATCAGACTCT
>NZ_LSIS01000391.1:0-256 GCF_001556365.1 Blastomonas sp. CCH1-A6
GAAGGCTCGACCCCGTTCCGGTTTTCCCTTCACCCCGATGGCAGCGATGTCGGCCACACGCTGATCGTCGGCCCGACCGGCGCGGGCAAGTCGGTGCTGCTCGCGCTAATGGCGATGCAGTTCCGCCGCTACGAGAACGCCCAGGTCTTCGCGTTCGACTTCGGTGGCTCGATCCGCGCCGCCACGCTGGCGGCGGGCGGAGACTGGCAGGATCTCGGGCTGTCCGACGACGGCGACGGCAGCGTCCAGCTACAGC
>NZ_LSIS01000392.1:0-846 GCF_001556365.1 Blastomonas sp. CCH1-A6
GACGAAGAGGGAACAGGGCTATGGCAAGCGGATCCAAGATCAACCGGGCGCTGGCGCTCAAGCTGGCGGCATCGACCATCCTGGTCGGCAGCGTGCTGGTGAGCTGTTCGGCGCATGGCGGTGGTGGCCGTCCGCAAAGCCTTTCGTCCTCGTCGCAAAAGGCGCTGGCTGCGGGCAAGACCGACAAGGCACTGGAAAAGGCCGAAGCCGCGGTCGCGCTCGACCCGCGCAATCCCGAACTGCGCAAGACGCTGGCCCAGGCCTATCTCGCCAATGGCCGCTTCGCGTCCGCGCGCCAGTCGCTCGACGATGCGCTGGCGCTCGGCGATGCGAGCGCGCACACGGTGATCAGCCTGGCGCTGATGCACGTTGCCGAGGGCCGCACCAATGCCGCGCAGGCGCTGCTGGAGCAGCATCGCGACGCCATTCCGGCGAGCGATTACGGTCTGGCGCTGGCTCTGGCCGGTGACACCAAGACCGGCGTGGAGGTGCTCGCACAGCTCATCCGCTCTGGAGATAACGCCCCCAAGGTACGGCAGAACCTCGCTTTTGCCTATGCGCTCGACGGACGCTGGCGCGAGGCGCAGATCATGGCCGGGCAGGATCTCGATCCGCAGGTCGCGCAGCAGCGCATCGCCGAATGGGCGCGAATCGCGCACCCCGATGCTCATGCCCAGCGCGTCGCATCGGTGCTCGGCGTCACGCCTGCAGCCATGGATCCGGGCCAGCCGGTGATGCTTGCGCTGTCGGCGACCCCGTCGATGGGCGAGGTCGCGACGCAAATCGGCCAGCAGGCGATGGCGCCCGCTGCCGGTCCGATCGAACTGCCGCCGGTCGAAGACAAGC
>NZ_LSIS01000393.1:0-3305 GCF_001556365.1 Blastomonas sp. CCH1-A6
GGCGGTGACGAACGGGTTGCCGTCGCGGTCGCCGCCGATCCAGCTGCCCAGCCGCAGAAAGGCGGGCGGGCGATGGCCCAGCACCCGCTCCCAGCGCGCATAGAGCATCGGCAGCACCGGCAGGAACACGTCCTGCATATAGGCGCGCGCATTCTCAACCTCGTCGGCGACGAACAGCCGTTCGCGGCGCAACGGACGGGTTTGCCAGAGCAGCGCGATCTGGCGGTGCAGCGCCTCGTCGATCCGGTCGCCGTTTGCGGTCTCGTCCAGCCCGGCATCGCGCAGCTTCATCAGGTCGGCGACGCGGTTCTTGTGATCGATCATCGACTTGCGTCGCACCTCGGTCGGGTGCGCGGTGAGCACGGGGACGATCAGGCTCTGGTCGAGCAGATCGCCGATTGCGGTATCGCTGACTCCGTGCTCGCGCAGGCGCGCCACCGCTTCGGCCACGGTCGCGCCGGTCTCCTGCGCAACACCCTGGCGGTCCTCGGCAAGGTTGGCGAGCATCGAGAACAGCATGAAGCCGCGCACGAACGACAATGTGTCGTCGAGGTTGAGGGCCTCGAGTCCGGTGTCGATCTCGTCCGCGCCCGCAACGCCGCGATGCCGATCGACGCTGGCCGAGCGGATATATTCGGTCTGGCGGAACAGCTTCTCGCCGCCATAGGCGCGGATGACGTCGCCCAATATCCGGCCAAGATAGCGGATATCGGGGTTCTGACTGATCGGGGTAAGGTGAGCGGTGTCAATGTCGGCCATGCGCGCATGCTGCGCTGCAAAATGGATTGGGTCAAGTCTATGTGCAGGGTTGTTGCAATCGATTGCAAGCATTCGGACGCATGCAGCCCCGAAAAGTCTCGAATTTGTCATGGCTTCGTGACAGAGCGGCGGCAGATTTGGAGGAGACTGCGCCATGAACCGCCCGCTTGCCACCCTGTTGTGCCTTGCCGCCCTTTGGTCTGCGCCGGTTCTGGCTCAGCACAATGCACCCAAGGAAGCCGCGCCGGACAAGGAGCGGGGCGAGCAGACCGCCGCCGATTATGCCGCACAGGGCCAGGCGCAATTGCAGGCGCGGCTCGCGATGCAGGCGCGCACCGGCAAGGCGAAGAACCTGATCATCTTCATCGGCGACGGCATGGGGGTGAGCACGCTGACCGCCGGGCGCATCTGGGAGGGCCAGAAGGCTGGGCGCGACGGCGAATCGAACGAGACCGCGATCGATGCGATGCCCTATTCGGCCATGGTGAAGACCTATAGCCACGATTTCCAGGTCGCCGATTCCGCCGCGACCGCCACCGCGCTGGTCACCGGCACCAAGACCCGCTCGGGCATGCTGTCGGTCGCTCCGGCGGCGCTGCGCGGCAAGTGCGAGACGGCGGCGGGCAGGGATGTGCCCACCCTGTTCGAACAGGCCGAAAGCGCGGGCAAGGCGCTCGGCGTCATCTCCACCGCGCGCATCACGCACGCGACGCCCGCCTCGACCTATGCGCACAGCGTCGATCGCAACTGGGAATCGGACAGCGAACTTCCCGCGGGCGCTGCCTGCCGCGACATCGCGCGCCAGCTGGTCGAATGGCCGCATGCCAAGGGGCTGAAACTCGTGCTCGGCGGCGGCCGCGCCGCGTTCATGCCGGCCACGCAATCGGACCCGGAATATGCCGACAAGAAGGGGGCCCGCAAGGATGGCCGGGATCTGGTCGCCGAATGGAAGAAGAAGAACCCGAAGGGCCGGTATGTCTGGAACGCCAGCCAGTTCGCCGCGCTGAACCCCGCCGACAGCGCGCCGGTCTTCGGCCTGTTCGAGCCCAGCCACATGCAATTCGAGGCCGACCGCGCGAAGGACAAGGCCGGCGAGCCCTCGCTCGCCGAAATGGTCGAGCTGGCGGTGAAGAAGCTGGGATCGTCCGAGCAGGGCTATGTACTGATGGTCGAGGGCGGGCGCATCGACCATGCGCATCACGGTGGCAACGCGCACCGCGCGCTCGACGATACCGTCGCGCTCGATGCCGCGATCGCCAAGGCGCTGGAGATGGTCAATCTCGACGAGACGCTGATCCTGGTCACCGCCGATCACAGCCATGTCTTCACCATCGCGGGCTATCCGCCGCGCGGCAATTCGATCTTCGGCCTGGCGAGCATCACCGAGGACGGCGAGCCGATCACCGCCAAGGACGGCAAGGCCTATACGACGCTCGGCTATGCCAACGGCCCCGGCGCCAAGGTGAACGAACCGCGCACCGACCCCGCGCAGGAAGATACCGCTGCGCTCAACTATCTCCAGCAGTCGCTGGTGCCGACCTCGGGCGAGACGCATGGCGGCGAGGATGTCGTGGTCAAGGCCGCCGGCCCCCAGGCGCATCTGTTCCACGGCACGCTGGAACAGCACAGCATCTACCACATCGCGAAGCACATCCTGGGGCTGTAGGCGTTGCGGGCGTCAAATCGCGCCCCGGAAGGCGTGGACCTCCCGCTGGCCGCGCCGGGTTAGGCAATGGCGGCAATGGCAATCTGACCGGGGATGGCGGCCCGGACTATAGCTGTGACGTGGAATATGGCGACGCGGATCACGGTGGCAGCGCACCATGTCGCGAGGCGAGAGGGTGCTCGAACCCATCGAGGCACGCCTGCGCACCGGCAGGCCGCTGGCCGAGGCGGCATGGATTGCCGAGGCGGAACGTGCCATGATGCGCAGCATGACCCCACCAAGCGCGGAAGGAAGGCAAGGGGGCTGACTGATGGAATTAAGTATCGTGTCCCCGGAATTCGTGTCTAGGGATTTATGCACGTGTCACCGTAATGCGAGAGGCTGTCGATGAGCAATAAACGTGTAATATGTGCAAAATATAAATTTCGCCTAGTTATATTGTGGGCATGTGTGTTTTTCGTTTGTTCGTTATGGATGTATTCTGCGCCTGTGACATCGGGGCGGTTAAGTGGGGTATTGAGGACTGACGATGGCCTTAATTTGATAGGTATAACAGTTCTGATTGGATCAATTTTTATCAATTTGATTGCGTTGATTTATGTGTTTCGGGCCATCTTCGGATTGCCTGCCATTTCCAGTGATGGTGAATTAATTAAATTCTTTATATTTCCTTTTAGGAGCGTTGTAATTTCAGACATTACTAGCCTTAAAATTGGCGAGAACGAGATTGAAATTTTTGAGCGAAATAAAAAGAAGAAAAAGATTAACACAAGCCTCGTTAGGGATGTGCACTTATTTTTCCAGAAAATCGAGTTGCCCAATTACGAATTACGGTGACAGTGCGCTAAATTGACATTGTGGGGCGGCAGTGCAAGGCTGC
>NZ_LSIS01000394.1:0-33428 GCF_001556365.1 Blastomonas sp. CCH1-A6
CTTGACAGTACATGAGCCCAATCTTGGAAACCGTGTCAGAGTTTGCAACAGAGCCACATATTCCATCTGCTCGAGGAATTGCTGGCTGGCATCGAACGGAAATCCTTCGACCTTCTGGTGTGTGTAGTCGATATAGTTTTGCGTGTCGGGCAACACCGCGATCGTGAAACTATCGTCATGGCTGTTCGCCTGGGCGGCTGTCCCGGCAGCGAGCGCCATAGCCGCCACCGATGAGAACGCAATTTGCCGCGTCCAATGGCCAAGGAGGGTCATGTTAAACTCCAATAGTTGCTTGTATGTTGGTTGGCTGATCAGAAAGTGTAGCCGAGCGAAACGCCATAAGTGCGCGGCGCGCCGCGGAATGCCGCGTAGACGGGCGGAGCCACGTAAAGGGTCGTCGCGTATCTTTTATTGGTGAAGTTGCGAACCCATGCCCCCACCGTCATCCTTTCGGCAAATGCCAGTTCCATCTGCGCATTGCCAAGGAAATAGCCCTTGATCGGCTGGTAATTGTCGAGTTCGGTGTAATAATCGTCGACGAAGCGGCCATTGACCGACGGCGTCAGCACCCTGTCGCCGCCCAGCGGTATCGCATAGCGGATCGAACCGGTCAGCGTCATCTTCGGCGCAAAGGGCAGTTCATTGCCGATGCGCCGTAACCTCTCCGCCGCATTGCCCGAACGCATGTCGAGTATTTTGCTATCGAGAAGCGAGACGCCGCCCTGTATTTCCAGCCCGTGTAGCGGTCGGACCGTGATATTCGCTTCCGCGCCATAGGTGCGAGCGCTGCCCACATTGGTGCGGATATTGGTGGGCAGGCCGTTGATGAGCTTGTTGAGGCTCGCCTGAAGATTGTTGAAGTCGTTGTAATAGACCGACGCATCGATCTGCACCGGGCCGCCGCGCGGCAGGAATTTGACGCCCGCCTCATAGGTCCAGACCCGCTCCGACTTGAACGGATCGGTTTCGGGGAGGGTGACGGAGGTCGATCCGTCGAAACCACCCGCCTTGAACCCCCGGCTGACCGAAACATAAGCGGTCGCGGACGGCGAGATTTCGTAACTGACATTCAGGCGGCCCGACAGGCTGTTGTCGGAGAAGGTCCGGCTGAAATTGAATGGCATGGGACCGAAAACGGCCGGGGCGATGCTCACACCGAAGGGATTGAGGTCGACGGTCGATCCGTCGAACCGGCTTTCATCATTGGTGTAGCGCAGGCCCGCGCCGATCTTCCAGTGACTGCCCAGCCTGACGCTGCCATCGGCAAATCCCGCGACGCTGCGGCGTCGCTGGATATAGTCGGCGGACAGCACGCTCAGCACGAAATCGGTCAGGTCGAGGTTACTGCGCAGCCGCACCTTGTCCCTGTAAGCCGTTGCACCCACCACCCAGTCGAACCGGCCGGGCGTCGCATTCTGGAGGCGTAGTTCCGCCGTCCCCTGCTCTACATTGTCGCGATAGATGATGTCGGTGATCCGCGTCGGAACCACGTCGCCCGCAGCAGAATATTGCTGCTTCAACTTTTCCCAGCCGAGAATGGCGACCAGCAGCATATCACCGCCGATCTTCTGGTTCAGCGTGACCGATCCGCCATAGCTGGTCTTGTCGAGCGACGGATCGATGGCGGAATCGGTCGTAAAGGGCGCCAGCGGCGCAAAACCGCGCACCGTGGCGGTGCGCTCGAAAAATTGCACCGCGCCGGATTCATGGAAACCATGGGCATTAAGCGTGACCGTTGTGCCGTCGGTCGGCTCCAGCAGCAATATCGCGCGACCGCCGTAATATTGGGAGCGATTGGCCTCGGTGTTGACGCCGGGATCGGCGAGCGCGGGGACGGCAGGATTGGCCGATCCACTGACACCGCGCGTGCCGATATTGGTCATGAACCCGTCGGTGCGGTCGAAGACGCCCGCCACCCGCAGCTTGACGCCATCGGCCAGAGCGCCGCCCGCCCCAGCTTCCGCGCGCCAGGAGTTGAAGCGGCCATATTCGACGCGCGCCTCCCCCTCCCATGTGTCCGTGGGCTGGCGCGAGATGATGTTGACCGCGCCCGCCGTGGTGTTCTGGCCGTAGAGCGTGCCCTGCGGCCCCTTCAATATCTCTATGCGTTCGACATCGAACATCTGTCCGCCGACCAGCGCCGCCGAACCCTGATAGGCGCCGTCGATGCTGACGGCGGCGGACGGATTGCCGTTGGGCCGGAAATCATCATAGCCGATGCCGCGAATGGTGAAGGTCTGGATGGTGCGACCGCCGGAAATCTGGGGTGACACGACCACGCCGGGAGTCAGGCGCGAGGCGTCGATCAAGTCCTTCACGCCCGCTTCGCGCAGTGCCTCTGGAGACAGGACGCTGACTGCCGATGGAACATCGATCAGCCGCTGGTCGCGTTTCTGGGCCGTGACGATGATGTCGCCACCTGCCTCGACAGGATCGTCGGCGGCGTAAGCCGGGGGAGCCGCGATCGTCAGGGAAGCGAAGGCGGAGGATAGCAGATGAACGCGGCGGAACTTGTGCTGCGATGAGCTGGCCATGAAATCAGTCCTTGGAACATGTATGTCAGAAGAGGGCGAGCGACATCGGCCACCGCCCGGATCGGGGGTGGATCTCGCGTCGCTCAGGACAATGAGGGGCCTAGTCGGAGACGACAGGCCGTTGCGGCATACGCCGGGACCCCGCCCATCGATGGATGTGTGAATACTTCATAGGACCCCCTGCCCGAATCGAACGGCTGTACAGGTAGGTGTATCGTGTGAATCTTCTATGACAGCCGGAGAAACGCTCGTGGGTATCCTGTGCGGATGCGCCGTCGGCGAAGCGATATGCGCGATGCCGTCCTGCTCAGGGAGCAAACTTGGCAACGGTGTGGTGAGGCTCTATCTAGATTGGGAAAGCCAGCCGAATTCGGGCGGAGCTTAATTCGAACGGCTGTACAGAAGGGTGTCAGGTTTGAGTCGCTTGCGATATATGTCCGATGAAGCCTCGCCCCAGGCAGAGCGGATGAGTGAGGCCGCGTATGACCTTGCCGAAGAGAGCGGTCTGGCAGCGCTCAGCGCACGAAGTCTGGCGCGAAAGACAGGAATGAGCCCGTCGGCAATCAATTACCACATCGGCAATCGCGAGCGGCTCATCGCGCAGATCGCGTTCAAGGCTATCGCGGTATCTAGCCGCTGGCGGCAGTCGCAGGCCGCTTTACAGGAAGAGGGTGCCCCGAGGTGGGCCGAGCTTGATCACGTGTTCACGTCGCTGTTGCAGGATCGGTTGAGCACCGGCCGTATGGTGATGGCACTTTTGCAGGAACTGGAGAACGAGGCCGTCGCCAGCGGTCAGACCGCTATCGAAGAGGCGCTGCGCGAGGAAATGTTCGCTGAAACGGCGTTCTGGCGCGATCTGGCAATCCGCCATGGCGAAAGCGTGGATGCGTGTAGCGCGACATCGTCGGTGACTGGTCAGCGACATTGATGGTGATGTGTCAGCGGTGACGTTGGGGATAGTGTCACACGAGGTTGGCCTGGATCAAGAGGCGTTGTCGCGCAGCGATGTCGCTGGCATGGTTTCGATGTCGCTGGGCGATGTCGCTGGATCAGGAGCACTGTCGCGGAGCGATGTCGCTGAGGCCAGGGCGGATCGCCTGCGATAGCTCTCGACGTTCATTTCCAGGATAGTGGCGTGGTGAACGAGCCTGTCGATGGCAGCGACAGTCATTGCCTTATCCAAAAAAATGGAATCCCAACCGCTGAATGGTTGGTTGGCGGTGATCATGATGGAGCGCCTTTCGTATCTGGCAGAGATGAGTTCGAACAGGACGCTGGTCTCTGCCTGGTCCTTGCGGACGTAGGACAGGTCATCGAGGATGAGCAGGTCGAAGCGGTCGAGCCTGGCGATCTCCTGGGTCAAGGTCAGGGACTGACGTGCGGCCTGCAAACGCTGGACGAGATCGGTGGTTCGGGTGAAGAAGACCCGGTATCCGCGCGCGACGAGCTCGTTGCCGATGGCGGCTGCGGCGTGGCTCTTGCCGGCACCGGGCGGACCAAATGCCAGAAGATTGTGGCCCGCCTTGAGCCAGGCATCTCCTTGGGTCAGAGCCATGACCTGGGCCTTGCTCAAGGTGGGAACGAGGCTGAAGTCGAAGGCATCCAGGGTCTTGCCGGGAGGCAGCCGTGCTTCTGTAAGATGGCGCTGGATCCGGCGTTGTTCGCGTTCGGCGAGTTCCAGTTCGGCCAAGGCTGCCAGCAGGCGCGAAGCCGGCCACCCCTCCTTGTCCGCTCGTGAACAGAAGTCCGGCCAGAGACGGGCAATGGTGGGCAGACGCAGCGTGCCAAGCAACATGGGCAGCTGGGCGGTGTCGACAGTGATGCTCATGCGGCCATCTCCCTGGCGGTGAGCAGATCGTCGTATGTGTCAGGCTGGGGAATATCGACGACCACATCGGCCGGCTCTTTGCCGGGGCGTTGGAAGCGCTCCTGCAGATCCCTCAGATCGGGTAAACCCTGGCCATCGAGTATGCCGGTCAGGGTCGCGGCGAGCTCAGCCTCGCAGGCCTGGTCATGCGCAAGCCACAGCAGCCCCACCATGCTGCGGCATGCGGCGGCTTTGGGAAGCGCACCCTCCAGAGCATCCCAGCAGCGGCGATATTCGCTGCGAGGGAAGAGCTTGTCGCGATAGACAAGGTTTGCCAGCGCGTGGGGCTTGGTACGCAGGCTGTGGATCACGTGCCGATAATTGACTACGTGGTCATGACCGCCCCGTCCGCGATCGGGCGCCCTCCCGCGTGGCAGGGTCTCGATGGGCTGCCCGGCCAGATAAAGGTCGATCCGGTCATCGAAGATCCTGGCTCGCAGGCTATGGCCGATGAGCCGGGAAGGCACGGTGTAGAAGACCTTGCGCAGCACGAAGCCGCCCGATGAGGTGACGAGCACCGTAGCTTCATCATAATCGCAGCTGCGGCGTGAAGGTAACGGGCGCAGGTGCTCAGCTTCGATGCGCAAGGCATCGCGCCGCCGGGCATTGTGGCGGCCCACGATCTGGGCGAGGAACGTGCGCCAGTCCTCGATGGAGGCGAAGTCACGTGTCCCGCGCAACTGGAGTGCCTGATCGAGCCGATCCTTAAGGTGACCATGACGGCTTTCTATGGACCCATTCTCATGGGCGACCCCGCGATTGTTGCGGGTGGGCTCCATCTGGTAATCGGCGCACAGGGCGGCATAGCGGGTCCGCAGATCTTCCTGGGCATCTTGCTCCAGGTTGGCGAACGCCGCGGAGAGGCTATCGGTGCGATGCTCGTGCGGCACGCCGCCAAGCTGCCACAGCGCATTCTGAAGGCCGCAGGCCAGCGCCGTGAAGCTTTCTCCTCCCAGCACGACCTCGGCATGCTCCCACCCGGAATAGACCAGCGCGAAGTGATAGATCAGGTGCGGGCTCGGATTGCCGGAGATGGTGACCTTCAGATCGCGGGCGTCAAAGAAATCCGACATGCCCGTTTCGACAGCCGACCAGTCGTGCGAACGGCAGCTCCGCGACCTGGCCGGCTTTGCCGAGCGTGGCGGCTATGAAGTGGTCGAGGTCTTCCGCGAAACCGCGTCGGGCATGAAGGCAAACCGTTCGGCGCGGGCTGAGGTGATGAAGCTGGCGCAGGCACGCCATATCGATGCGATCCTCGTTACCGAACTCAGTCGCTGGGGGCGTTCGACCCAGGACCTGCTCGATACACTCAACCGGCTGTCGGGCTGGCGCGTGTCGGTGGTCGCGATGAGCGGCATGACGTTCGAGGTCGATACGCCGCATGGGCGGATGATGGCGACGATGCTCGCAGGTATAGCCCAGTTCGAGCGCGACATGCTGAGCGAGCGGGTCCGCTCTGGCCTTGCTGCAGCGCGGGCACGTGGCCGCAAACTCGGCCGGCAACTGGGGGAGCGACCCAAGTCGGACCGCCTCGCGCCCAAAGTGTTGGCGCATATCGCCGAGGGGCGGAGCTATCGCTGGATCGCTCGCGACCTGGGACTCAGCAAGAACACGGTCGCCGGGATCGTGGCTCGCGCACGGGGTAACGTGAGCCCTGATGTCACGGTGACGACATGACCGGGGCGTCTGGACGGCTGCGTCCCGATCCCCGGCGCAAGGCGCGGTTTCGCGAAATCGCCCGAGGCATTGTCGCCAAGGATCGCTACAATCGGAAGTACGGGATCGCCGTCGACACTGCTGGCGCCATCGCGCAGGCGCTAGAGCGCGCGTACCGCGATGGAGTCCGGGACGACCCGGCCGCAGCCGTTCAAGCGCCCGAACAGGATGATGCCGGCCCGCTGGAATGGGCGTTGATCCCACCACGACCGCGAGATGCCTTCTGGAGTATCTGCCTATACACCCTGGGCCGCGATACCGATCTCCCACGTGACGGCCATCTCGCTCCGGCTATTACCGAACGCGGAACGCCCGGATGGACACTCGTGGCAGGAGGGTACACCCCTGACAGGGTGATCAGCGATAGGAGCATTGGCCCGCTTGTCCGCCTCGGCCTTATCGCGCTCGCAGTCGATTTACCGGTTCGCATGATCGTAACCGCACAGGGGAAGGAAACATGGGCTCTCTTCTGCCAGCGCGGTGGGATGTACCCTGAGGATCTCACTGACATTTGATCCATTTGATCGACATCCATCCGGCGGAATGGTGAAGGGCAGCATCCGCCCCGTTGCAGACGTTCCCAATGGTCGTCATCCCGGCGCATGCCGGGACCGTGGGCTGTCTTTAGAAGCAGCCTCACGTCCGGGCGCCCTGGCGATAGCTATCGCCTCAAGACTTGCCCACGGTCCCGGCATGCGCCGGGATGACGGATGACCGCGCCCCACCCCAAATCAGCCGTCACCCTGAACTTGTTTCAGGGTCCATCAATCCGAAAGCCCAGTTTATGATCGGCCAACCGAGATGGCGGCACGAGCCACCACGCTCCGGCACCAATCGCCCGATGGATCCTGAAACAAGTTCAGGATGACGCAAGGCGGGGGCGCGATGTCCGCTCCCCACCCCTTCTTGCCGTTTCGCTTAGGGTGTCATTTCGCCCTCAGCCGGAACCGACCCCTGAATGAAGAGGTAATGATCAACGATCTGCACAGCCTGTTGGCATGGAACTGGCGCCCTGCGACTGATCGGCTAGAAGCGCTGGCAGCATGAGCTTCAAACGTCAAACCGCATCCGGCAGAACCTTCTCATTAGAGCAGCTCGAAATTTGGCTTGATACGCTTGATCCGCCGGTCGCCGGTGTCTCCTCGATCGATGGCTTCCTCGCGGCGTTGGCTGCCGGCCCGTCCATCATCAATCCGGACATATGGCTCAAGAGCATCCTGCGCGAACACGTCCAAAGCGCCCGATCGGCGCTCGCACGCCGAACGATCCTCAAGCGCTACAACCAGATCTGCATCGAGCTTGCCGAGTGCCCTGAGGTCTATGCGCCGATCTATATGCGGACCGAGGACGGCGAGGTCCTGCTGGAAGACTTCGCCAATGGCTTCTTCACTGCAATGCATCTGGACATGGACGCATGGAAGCCCTTCGTGTCTGATCGAGAGTTCGGCCTCCCGCTTGTAGCGATCCTTGGCCAAAGCACGATCATCGACGGCACATCATGGATCGACCAACTCCAGGATCCCCTCGCAAATCAGGCTCTTGCAGATACCTGGCGGATGATCCCCCAGATCATCTCCTTCATCCATGATCAGTGTGCCTTTGCAAGAACCCTGACCGTACACTGAAGCCTCTCCACATCCCACGTGGGGTCGAAGCAGCGGTTACCACTGAACGTCCGACCGCACGTCGCCCAGAACGTCAGCCGCAGACGTTCGGCGATCGATCGCCGCACCACTCGCCACGCCGGCTACGCAGCCAGCCTGCGCGTCCGCAAGCGGATCGAGGAGGCGTTCGGCTGGATCAAGACCGTCGCAGGCCTGCGACGAACCAAGCTCCGCGGCCTCCAGAAGGTCGACTGGTCGTTCACCTTCGCGGCGGCCGCCTATAATCTGATCCGGTTGCCCAAGCTGCTCGGAGCGACCGCATGAGCGGCTCGCCCGCACCCGATGCTGGCCGTCTCCCTCGCCCCGCCCGGGGTCACCGCCCAGACAGGCCGTGGAAGGAAGATCGCTGGCCCGAATAGGACCGCCGAAAGCCGTAGCCCGCAGCCCCCGCGCCCTCTCGGCTACTTCTTCAACAGCCTGCTAGTGAAGTTATGCTCACCTCAGCATAACTTTACGAAAGGCTTCACATACCCCGGCGGGATCAGGCGAACCTCATGGCCCAGCAGGGCTATCTCCCGGCCCCAATAATGTGACCCTCCGCAGGCCTCCATGGCGACCGTGCAGGGTGGAAGCGCGCTGAAGAAGGAAAGCACCTGATCCCGGCTCAGCTTCTTGCGCACGATAGCATGTGTTGATGGCAGAGTAAAATGCCCCGTTCCGGGGAAAATTACTGTGCCGTTGACAAGCATGACCAGTTCCGTCAGCCCCGTGGACTTGGAATACCCTCTTCGCCAGATCCAGCCCGATCGTAACAATCTCCGACATCACCGCTCTCCTCCATCGATTGAAGACCCACGTTGGCACATCAAGGCCGTCGGGGGGCGGCTACATCATCAATGCCTACCGGGGTTCATCTGCGTCTCTTCGCTGATGGAGACACGGATGAATATCTCGGATGAAGCGGCAGCCTTCCTATTTCCCTGATCAATATTGATTATACAGTTCATAAACTGGAATCGTGTGCGTTTGGGACGTAGCCGCGCACTGAGGTGTCGGGGATATCGGGGAAGGCGCGATGTCACACTGACGCACTTAGTATTGGTGTGCCCGGCCACGGGTGCACGCAAAATGCGGAAGCGCGACATCGATACGCGCCCGCATCGGAGGGGGAGACTGAAGGTGCATTATCTCACGAAATCTGTTTATTGTTCCGTATCCGCAATGGGGTTGCTTGCCGATTCCGATGAAGTCGCCCCCCGTTTCCGGGATGATTACGCCCCCTGATTCCGAGATGAAGTCGCCCCCTCGGAAGCGGGGCCTTTCGGCAATGCTCGTTGTTGTGTCGTTCGCGGCTGCCGTCAAGCGTCCGGCGTATTTTTCGATCGCCGCATACTGTCGCCGTCGAGATCGAGGCGATGAGCGTTGTGCACCAGGCGATCCAGGATCGCGTCGGCGTAAGTCGGGTCCGCTATCACATGATGCCAACTGGCTATGGGAAGCTGGCTGGTGACGATGGTCGAACGACGGCCGTAGCGTTCCTCGAGGATCTCGAGCAGATCGTGGCGCGCGAGCGCATCGAGCGGTTCCAGGCCCCAGTCGTCGAGAATCAGCAGCTGGACGCTGCCGAGCTTCCTGAGGAAGCGCTCGTGTCGGCCGTCACCGCGCGCCAGCGCGAGATTGGAGAACAGCTTGGGGACGCGCTGGTAGAGGACCGAACGGTCGTCGCGACAGGCCTTGTGACCGAGCGCGCAGGCGAGCCAGCTCTTGCCGACGCCGGTCGGTCCGGTGATGACCAGATTGTCGCGAGCGGCGATCCATTCGCCGGCGACGAGCTTCATGAACAAGGCGCGATCGAGCCCGCGTGGGCTGCGATAGTCGACGTCCTCGGGAGATGCCTGGTGGCGCAGCTTAGCGAACCGCAACCGCGCGGCGAGCTTGCGGTCATGGCGGAAGCTCCATTCACGATCGAGCAGCAGCGCCAGCCATTCGGGATGCGTAAGCCTGTCGGCCTCGGCGTTGGCGGCGAGCTCACCATATGCCTTGGCCATACCGGCCAGTCCCATCGTGTTCAGCCGGTCGAGAGTGGGATGTTGAAGCATCGTCGTTCCTTTCAGGCCCAGTCGGCCCCAAGCTGCGATTTTGGCCAAGTCGGAGAACGTTTTGGGAACGTGGCATTCGGTATTGACGATGGAAATCATAGAAGAGGACAGTTCGCTCCATCATAGGGAGTGGGTTGATGGATCGGAGTATTCCGGGCGGGGATTTGATCGGACGATGGAGCCTGAGCTTTGCCGATATTGATTTTGTAAATTCGAAGCCGGCCCTGACGCGCCTTGGCCTCGCCGCGCAGCTGAAATTCTTCGCTTCCCTGGGGTTTTTCGCGATCGATCCCGGCTCAATCCCTACCGATGGCCTCTCGTATCTGGCCGAGCAACTCGGTGTCGAGGCTGGCGAGATAGCCGGTTATGACTTTTCCAGTCGGACAGCACGACGGCATTGTGCGGAGATCCTGATCCATCTTGGATATCACCGCATGAAGCGGGTGGATCGCGCGCAATTGACGGAATGGATTGCTGGCGAGCTGTGCCCGGGCGGCCAGTCGATCAATGCCATGCTTGAGCATGTTTTCCTGTGGTGCCGGGACCGGCGTATTTATGGGCCGTCGCGCAAGGAGCTTGAACGTGTCGTTCGCTCACAACGGCAAGATTATCTGGACACCTGGCTGATCGGAACCAGTGATCGGCTTTCGTCAGATGCGGTGGCGTTATTGGAAGCCTCGCTTGCCGATCCGGACAGCTCGACCGGATTCAACAGGATGAAGGGTGACGCCGGACAGGCAACGCTCGACAACATTCTCGACGTGACCGAGAAACTCGCCTTTATCCAGAGACTTGATCTTCCCCATGATCTCCTGACGGCTACGGGCAAGCCATGGGTCGATCAGATTGTTCGCCGCGTTGCCGGTGAAAAGGCCTCGGAGATGCGCCGGCATGCGCCGGCGCGACAGCTCGGCCTTTATGCGATTTATCTAATGTCGCGGGAGGCGCAACTCACTGACGCGATGATCGACCTGCTGATCGAAACCGTTCACAAGATCGGAACGCGCTCGAAACGCAAGGTGGTGGGCGATATCGCGAAAGACATCGAGCGGGTCTATGGAAAGGAGCGCCTGCTGGTCGAGATCGCCAGCGCCTCGATCAATGAACCATCGGGGCGCATCTGCGATGTCATTTTCCCGATCGCCGGTAAGGCCAAGCTGGCGGCGATCGTCAAGGAGAGCCATGCGAAGGGCGCTCTGGACCGGCGCATCTACAAGGTGATGCGTGGTTCCTGGGCCAATCATTACCGGCGCATGCTGCCAAGCCTGCTTTCCGTACTTGAGTTCCGGTCGAACAACGCGGTGTGGCGGCCGGTCCTGGCGGCCCTCGACTGGATCAGGAGCAAGGTGGATGGCGGATGCCGCTTCGTGCCATTGCAGGATGTTCCGATCGATGAGGTGATTCCAGCGCGATGGCGCAGTTCCGTCATTGATGACGATGGGCGGGTAAACCGGATCAGCTATGAGCTTTGCGTCCTGACGCAACTGCGCGACCGCATCCGCTCCAAAGAAATCTGGGTGGTCGGGGCGGATCGCTATCGCAATCCCGATGACGATCTTCCCAAGGACTTCGAGATCAGGCGAGATGCGTACTATTCCGGCCTCAGCCTGACGCCAGATGCGCAGGCGTTTTGCGCCTCGATCCGGGAGGAGCTTGAACGGGAACTGTTGCTCCTCAATGCCAATATTCCACAAAACGACAAGGTCCGGCTCCTGTGGCGCGGCGACAACCGGATATCGATTACACCGTTCAAGCCCTTGCCCGAACCGAAGGGTCTCGCTTCGATCAAAAGCGAGATCGGTCAGCGCTGGCCGATGACCGGACTGCTGGACGTGTTGAAAGAGGCTGCTCTGGACACGGGATTGATGGATGCTTTCGAAACGTCGGCCTCGCGGGTTACCCTGTCGAAAGCAGCCTTGGCTCAGCGTCTTTTGCTGTGTCTCTATGGCTTGGGCACGAACGCCGGGCTCAAGCGGGTCGCTGGCGCAACACCCGATGTCAGTTACGAGGAATTGCTGCATGTCCATCGCCGTTTCATCCACGCGCCAGCGCTGAGGGAGGCGTGCGCGCGGGTAGCAAACGCGACACTGGCAATCCGCAATGCCGCAGTATGGGGAGATGCGGGCACGGCATGCGCGTCCGATTCAACGAAGTTCGGCGCGTGGGACCGCAACCTGATGACGGAATGGCACGCCCGCTATGGCGGCCGTGGCGTCATGATCTACTGGCATGTGGAGAAGCGCGCGACCTGCGTTTATTCCCAGCTCAAGCGGTGCTCTTCCTCGGAGGTCGCCTCCATGATCGAAGGCGTGCTACGCCATTGCACCGACATGGAAATCCAGCGCCAGTACGTCGATAGCCACGGCCAGAGCGCAGTCGGCTTTGCGTTCTGCCGACTCCTTGGATTTGAGCTTGCCCCGCGGCTGAAAGCAGTGGCACGCCAGAAACTGGCCCTTCCCCAAGCCGGCATGCGCACGCGGCTTTCCAATTTACTGCCGATCCTCTCCAGCCCGATCGACTGGGACGAGATCGAGCAACAATATGACGAAATGGTCAAATATGCCGCTGCCATGCAATCGCGCACCGCCGATCCGGAAGCGATCCTGCTCCGGTTTGCCAGAGCCGAAGTGATGCACCCGACCTACAAGGCGCTGAGTGAACTCGGCCGCGCGGTCAAAACAATCTTCCTATGCCGGTATTTGCGTCAGGAGGCATTCCGCCGCGAGATCCACGAAGGGCTGAATGTGGTTGAGAACTGGAACGGCGCTAATGGTTTCGTGTTCTTCGGCAAGGGCGGCGAGATCGCCACCAACCGCATCCATGAGCAGGAAATCTCCGTTCTGGCGCTACACCTCCTGCAAGCGTCGCTGGTGTATGTGAACACCCGCATGCTTCAGATCGTACTGGTTGAGCCGAAGTGGGCGGGGCGGATGACGCCGGAAGATTATCGTGGTCTCACGCCGTTGATCTACAGTCATGTGAACCCTTATGGCCGCTTCGACCTCGACCTGAACGACCGGATTGATTTTGGACGGCTTGCAGCGTGAGGCGGCTGATCGGCCTATAACATTTGGGTACACCCCAGAGTGATAGGGCCGAGTGACACCATTCGTCTGTCACAAAAGGGTGGGTTTGCGCTCAATGTGACGATACACTGCAAGAGCCACCCTAATGTGACGGATTTTGCACTTGGCTCGTATCGGATATGCCCGCGTCAGCACCACGGACCAGGATCTGGATATCCAGATTGGCCGCCTCAAGAATGCAGGTTGCGAAATTATCCGTTCCGAGACCGGATCGGGGGCCTCGCGGAGCGGGCGCACGGAACTGGAAACGATCATGCAGTTTATGCACACCGGCGACGAGCTGGTCGTGCTGCGGCTCGACCGGCTCGGCCGCTCCACGCGCGATGTCCTGAACCTGGTGCATGAGCTTGATGAAAAGGGAGCTTCGCTGCGCATCCTTGAGCCAGAGGTGACGACGGCGGGCGACATGGGGCGAATGGTCATCACCATACTCGGCATGGTCGCCGATATGGAGCTGAAGTTCATCAAGGATCGTCAGCGCGCCGGGATCGAAGCGGCGCGCGCCGAAGGCGTTTACAAAGGCCGGAAGAAGAACGTCGATGACGATGAAATCCGCCGTCGCCTTGCCGCCGGCGCCAGCAAGGCCCGCGTTGCCCGCGACCTGAAGGTCTCACGAATGACCGTCTATCGGGCGCTCGACATTATTCCGTCACAGACCAAACTGCCGGAAAAGCCGCCCACTGCCAGCATCGCCCTGCATCTGATTATCGAGAACTTCAACAAGCGTGGAAGAGGTAGAAAACCCGCTCGGGAGCGGATTGAGGCGATGCTGGAACGCGACTACGCCATGGTAAAAAACGGCAATTGTGATTACAAACTGACCGTCGCCTATGACCCCGATCCGGATGGCATTTCCCTTGATGAGGAAATCCAAAGCCTCCTCTCCGAGATGTTCAACATCGCAGAGAGCTACAATTGCTCCATGGAAGCCGATATCTACGAGGTCGGTGGTCAGCAACGGTCCTGGTAGAATCAATCAAGCGTTCAGTGTTCGTTCTTCAACCTGGCCAAAATCGCAGCTTCGGGCCGACTGGGCCTATAACGCGCTCGTCACGCCAACTTGCGGTAGTGGCGCAGATAGTCGGGATATTCGATCCCGCGTGCTTTCAAGAGATTAATCGTCGCCTCTTCGACCAGGGCGGCAACGGACGTTTGTTCGCGCTCAGCAAGGTTTTTGATCTCTGCCGCCAGCTCGGGTTTCACCGACGCTGCGAGATTGCGCGTGTTCGCGCGGCTCGGCCGACGCCGGGGCAAGGGAACCGGGAGAAGGGGGTCTTCCTGTCTTTTCGGGCGAGCCATAGGTCTAAAACACAAGAGGTTGATGTGGTGCCGGAATAAGCGTGTTGACACGCTTAATGGCTGTAATGTGGTTGCACGGCAAGAGAGGACAAGCCGGGTTGCCCTCGCCGTCAAAGCGAGGATAGACATATCCTTATCGGTAAAAGGGAATAAATCACGATGCCGCATAGCGACGATTGGCAGTATGATCCGATCCTGGAACGCGAACTAACCACCCGCCGCCCCGCTGGGGGAATGATCCAAGCGGTCGAGATTGCGCAGTTGCCGTCGAGTGAATGGATCATCAACGTTAAAGTATCGTGGCATGGCGATAAGTGGCTGAATGTCTGCCTATTCGAGCAACCGACGCTTAAAACATACAAGCGACTGTCAAGTGCCGTGCGGCATGTCGTGCTCGATTACGGATATGAGGATGACCATATCCGATTGGTCCCCGACAAACAATGCAGCAACAAATTGGCGTTTTAGGCTTCCCTTTCCCCCTCATCGTGATATGTGCATAAATCTCGATGACGAGGGAGAAAGCGATGAAAGCTTTTAATTTCGCGCTCGCGGCCGCCTTGGTGGGGGCTGCGGTGCAATCGACCCCCGCTGTAGCGTCGGATAATACTTGGGCATGTGAGGTTGTTCTGTGCATCTCCAACCCGGGTGGTCCGACGCAATATCCAGCCTGTGTTCCACCGATAACGAAACTGTGGCGGGTGCTGGCTCTCGGCGGCAGCTTCCCGACATGCACGGGCGGGGGTATCGCCAAGACAAAATACAAGAAGCCGGATGATGGGAGGCCTGGTCGCTTGACGGTCACTTGGACTGACGGGCGGCAACAGACCTACTATCAGCCGCGCAACTGACCGGGAGCGGGAACGTGTTCCTCGAAACCGGAGCCGTTCTTTCGCTGGCGGCGCAATGCGCCCCAGCGGTAGCGCCGCATACGATCGCCGCGATCGTGGATGCGGAATCTTCCAACTATGTTTTTGCGATCAACGTCAACGGCGTGGCCAGTCAGCCGCGCCGTCCGCGCAATGAGGCGGAGGCTATCGCAACCGCGCGCTCTTATGTTGCGCGCGGCTACAGCGTGGATCTCGGCCTCGGCCAAATCAATTCACGCAACATGGGCTGGCTCGGCCTGACGTGGGACACTGTTTTCAAGCAGTGCGCCAATGTCGAAGCGGCAGGCCGTGTGCTCCTGTCCAATTTCCGTTCGGCCAAGACGGGTCGCACCCCGCAAGAGGCCCTTCGGGTCGCACTCAGCATGTATAACACAGGCTCTCAATCGAGAGGTTTCCGCAACGGCTATGTCGCCCGCGTGGAGAATGCAGGTCGCCGCGTCAGCGGTCGGCCTGCGACCGCAATCCCGACTGTCATCGTGGGCGATCAGCCCGCCAGCGCCGCCGTGAGCGACACTGGCGCCGGTCGTGTGCCGGTGGAGCTGGCGGAAATCGCAGCGGAGAACATGGAGGCGGCTCCACCGCCTGCACCGCCTGCGTGGGATGTTTTCGGCCGCGCCCAACACGCGCGGATTGGTTCGTAAGGCGAAGATAGGAGTTGTCGAATGTTTCGTATCTGGAAGATCAAGGCTGAATCCCGGCTCGACGCGCTGCTCGCGCGTCTCAAGCCCTCGCCGCTCATGGCGCGCGCGCTGCCCCTGTCGCTGCTGGCAAGCCTGCTCATAGCGGAGCCGGCTTTTGCGCAGGCAAACTTTGAAGGCCTGGCCGACAACATTCTCGGCCTGCTGAGCAACGGCTTGCTCCGCACGCTGGCGATCATCGCGATCATCGTCGTTGGCCTTCTGTGGTTCCTCGGCCGCGCGTCGGTGCAGATGCTCGTCACGGTCGTAGTTGGCGTGGTGATCGTGTTCTCCGCGCCGTGGATCGTCGACACGATTACGGGGTGATCGGGGATGGACGGTCAGGAAGAAATGACAAAAGACCCGCTGTTCTTGGCCGTCACCCGCCCCGCTTTGTGGGCGGGTGTTCCCATTGAGGCGGGCGCGCTCATCATCATGGCGGGCGCAATCACGTTGGTTGGTTCGGGCAATCCTCTCTACGGCGGCGCGGCCGCCGTCGCGCTTTATGCGATGGCGCGGCTCATCGTGCGGCATGACGTGAACGCATTCCGGCTGATCTTCCTTTGGGGCCGGACCAAAGCGGCGAACCGGAACCGCGTCTTTTGGGGTGGGTCGAGCTACACGCCGCTACCGCTCTACGGAATCAAGCGAAAGGGATTTGGTCGTGGTGTTCGGTAAGAGCGCGCTCGCGGAGAAGGTGCCTTTTGACAAGGCCAAGCGGGAGGAAATGCCAGAGAAATTCTTGCCGTATTCGCGGCATGTCAATGAGCATGTGGTCGCCCTCGATAATGGCGATCTTATGCTCATGCTCGAACTGGATGGCCGTCCTTTCGAGACTTCGGACGTGCGCGATCTGAACGATTGGCACACGCGCCTCAACGGGGTCTGGCGCAATATCCATGACGAGCGGCTTTCGATCTGGACGCACATGTTGCGGATGCGTGTGCGCGACTATCCGGGCGGCACGTTCCGCTCCCATTTCGCCGCGAAGCTCGATCAAAAATATTATGAGCGGATGACGGCTGAACGGATGTTCCGCAACCGCTTCTTCATGACGGTCGTGATCCGCCCAACAGCAAACGCGACCGACAAGCTGATGGATTTCCTGCGCAAGAAGCAGGAGGACAAGAACGCCAATATCGCGGAAGCTCTAGAGCTGCTGGAAGACAAGGTGCGCGATCTGGAAAAGCTGCTGCTGCGCGTTCGTCCGCGCCGTGTCGGCATCTATGAGCACCGGGGCCTCCTGTTCTCCGAACCGCTGGAAATACTGAACCAGGTGATGACCGGGCGCTATCGGCGCTGTCCTCTGGTTCGTGGTCGCCTCGGATCGGCGCTCTATGCGAGCCGCGCCATTATCGGCGCTGAGACATTTGAGGTCCGCGACGCCGATCATTCGATGTTCGGCGGCATTTTCGGCATTCGCGAGTATCCGTCATCGACAACGCCGCGCCAGTTTGAATCGCTGCTCTCGGTCGATTTCAGCCTCGCCATAACGCAGTCGTTCACGTTCCTGTCGCGCACAGCGGCAACAGAACGGTTCCGGCTTCGCCAGACCCAAATGGCGAACGCCGGTGACAAGGCGATCAGTCAGATGGATGAGTTGATCGACGCGGCGGACGATTTGCAATCGAACCGCTTTGTGCTGGGGGACCATCATTTCACGCTGACGGTGTTCGCGGAAGATTTGAAAAAGCTGCGCGATAATATGTCGATCGCGCGCGCTGCGCTGGCCGATACGGGCATGGTCGCCGCCCGCGAAAGCGCGGCGCTGGAAGCTGCCTATTGGTCGCAGCTGGTCGGCAATTTCGCGTGGAGGGCGCGCCCCGCACCGATCACGTCCTATAACTTCTCTGCGTTCTCGCCCTTCCATACGTTCCCGGCAGGGCACGAGGACGGCAATCATTGGGGGCCTGCGGTCGCGCTGCTCAAGACAAGCGCGCGCAGCCCATATTACTTCAATTTCCATTCGGCGGACCTGGGCCATTCGATGGTCATTGGTCCATCGGGCGGCGGCAAGACGGTGCTGGTCAATTTCCTGATGGCGCAGCTCGAAAAGTTCAACGCGCGCCATATCTTCATCGACAAGGATCAGGGCGCGGAGATTTTTGTCCGCGCCAGTGGCGGCACCTATCTCGCGCTGCGCAACGGGGAGCCTACGGGGTTCGCTCCGCTCAAGGCACTCGACAATACGGCTTCTCATCGCGCGTTCCTCGGTCGCTTCATCCGCCAGCTGGTGAAGCAAGAGGGTGCGCCGATCACGGTGCAGGAATCGCACCTGATCGACGATGGCATTGAAGCCGTGATGAAGCTGCCGCGCGAGCAACGCTCGCTGTCGGCGCTGCGGACCATGCTCGGTATGTCGGACTCGGGCGGCGTCGGCGCGCGCCTGGTCAAGTGGACCTCCGAGGGGAACCTTGGCTGGGTTTTCGATAATGAGGAAGATTCCATGTCGCTCGAAGCCCGTTTCGTGGGCTTCGATATGACCGACTTCCTCGAAAACGCGGAAATCCGCACGCCGGTCATGCTCTACTTGTTCGAGCGGATAGACGCGCTCCTGACAGGCGAGCGCATGGTGATTGCGATTGACGAATTTTGGAAGGCGCTGGCCGATCCGGCGTTCACAGCATTTGCGCAGGATGGCCTCAAGACATACCGCAAGCGCAACGCGTTCCTCGTCTTTGCAACGCAGTCGCCTGCAGACGCGCTGCGGTCCACGATCAGCCATTCGATCTTGGAGCAGGTCGCGACGAAAATCTTCCTGCCCAATCCGTTCGGCCAGCGCCGGGATTACATCGAAGGCTTCTCGCTCTCGGAGGCGGAATTTAAGCTGGTGCGCGAAGAGCTGTCGCCGGAAAGCCGCAAATTCCTCGTGAAGCAGGGCCATGACTCCGTTGTGGTCGGCCTGGATCTCATTGGCATGGACGATGAACTCGCCGTGCTGTCGGGGCGCGCTGAGACAACGGGCGTGGCCCGCGAAGTGATTGCCGAACTGGGCAATGATCCGAAGCTCTGGTTGCCGGAATTTCACCGGCGCCGGCGCCCAAGCTGAAAGGAGTGAGACTATGAAGCAGCTTTTCTTGGCGGCTGTGTCGATCGGGAGCCTTGCGGCCGCGACGCCAGCCAGTGCGCAGGGTATCCCTGTGTTCGATAGCACGTCCGTGCTCAAGCATATCGAACAAATCCAGAAGACCATGCAGATGATTGAGCAAGGTCGCCAGCAGATTGCGGAAGCGCAGCAGCTCTACCAAGGGCTGAACCAGCTGACCGATGTTTCCTCGATCGCCAACCAGCTCAAGACGGATTCGCTTCGCACGCTCGGCGTCGATGTGAACTCCCTCGAACGCATGGCGCGCGGCGATTTCAGCGGCGGCGGCGGCTACGGCGGCCGTTCCGATGCGATCTATCAGGACATGCTCGAACGTCTCGGCGTGTCCGCGAATGGCGATCAAACCGATGTTCGCTACCAGACAGCTCGCTCGATCGCGATGGACAAGGCCATGGCCGAAGGCATGGGCGAAGCGGCCACATCGCGCGGCGAAGGTCTGGAAGAGCTGCGCAATCGACTTGCGACCGCATCGACCGCAAAGGAAGTTGCGGACCTTCAAGCCCGCATCCAGCTCGAAAGCGCGTCGATGATGAACGATCAACTCCGCGTCGAAGCGTTGGAGCGAGCGCGCAGAGCAGAGGCCGCGGCGCACACGGCCGAAGCTTTTGCGGACAGGTCGCGCAAACGCGATGAGCAGCGTGCGCGAGCGCGCGCGGCAGCTGGAATCTGACATGAAGAAGATGGTCCTTCTTGCGATCAGCGCAGCCGGCTTTCTCGCCGGCTGCGAACGCGCGCCCACATTTCCCGAGATTCTGATGACCTATCATGATGTTGATTGGCTCAAAACTCATGAGGATCAGATTCCGGTGATCGTCGCTGAGTGCGACAAGATCGTGAACAGCGAACTCAAACAGTCGGACCTCCCCATGCCAGTGGCGCGCAATTGCGGAGGCATCAAGAACAAAATCGCCTCCATTGAAAGGTCGCGCAAACGCGATGAGCAGCGTGCGCGAGCGCGCGCGGCAGCTGGAATGTAAGGCTGAAAAAACAGCTTGAATTACACCTAATCGGAGCGGGCTGGTGGAATACGATCTCTTTACGAATGCCTATCAGGGCTTCACCAACGAACTCAATTCGGTAGTTGTATCCAACTATGCTGGGTTTGTTGGGTGGATCGCTGGACCGCTCCGCACTGGCATGATCATTTACATAATCTTGCTAGGCTACGCGATCATGCGCGGGGCGGTGCAATACCCCTTCCGCGAATATGTCTATCGCTCGCTGATGCTGGCCGCGCTCTATTATGCTGTGACAAACCTCTATGGAGCATCGCTCGCACAAATGATCGTGACCGGCCTACCGCATGAGTTTGCCTCGATCGTAGGCGGCTCACCGGAAGGCGTTGGCGGGTCTTTCGATGGGATGTGGGCGCGGGTCGATGATGCACTGCTCGCGATGCAGGATGCGACCGAGAAATACGCAGAGGAACACGCCTCACTGACTGATATTCCCGGCGCTGCCGCCGCAATTATGCTGTGTATCGGTGCCACTATCATCATTCTTTTGACAGCGATCGCGGCCCTGTTCGCCCTGGCCGTTGGCTTCGTAATCGTGCTCTACGCGCTCTTTGCGCTTGCATGTCTGGCGGTGGTCGGGCCGATCTTCGTAGCAGCGCTGCTGTTCGATTCCACCAGAAGCTATTTCTTCTCGTGGCTCGGCAGCGTCCTCAATTTTCTGATGTTGTCGCTATTTGCGATGCTTCTTGTGCTGGTTGTGGCCAATGTCGCTGAATCCGCAACAGCAACATTCGATGGCGATTTTGACAACATCTGGAGCACCTGTATCCGGATCATCGCGTTCTACATTCTCGCCTGCTTTTTCTTCATCCAAATCCCCGGAATTGCTGCCTCGCTGGGTGGCGGCGCGGCTGCAATGGTGACGCAGTTCGGCAACGCGGTGACGAAGGGTGGCGGCGCGATGGCAACGGGCGCAGGCCACGCGGCCAGCGATGCCCGCGCCATGGGAGCCAGCATGGGACGGGGCTTCTCGTCGGCGGTTCGCCGTTGGCGCAACCGAAACACAATCACCAGAGCTTGAGGGAACGAATATGCGCAAGTTGCTTGGACTCGGAATCTGCCTGGCGCTGGCGGCCTGCGCAGGTCAGCCCGTAAAAAAGCCAGCCAAATGTGAGGGGCCGATGCGGCCTGCCAATCCGCATGGGCTTACCCTCCCCTCAATCCCGGATCAGGCCGCACAGCGAACCGCGCCGGCAAATGTGGACGTGTTCAATCAGGGTGCACCGGCAACGCCGGACGCGGCCCCGGCAGACCCATCCACTCCGGGCAATGAACAGTCGGACGCATCGCGGGCGGTCGAAGTGCCGCGTCTAAGCGCCTCGCTGCGCGGCCCGATCTACTCGAATTGCTGAGGTGTTACGATGGCAGTTGGTATTCCAAAGGACGAGCTGAAAGCCTATTTTGAAGAGGCTGCAAGCTGGGAACGTGACAAGCTTGCGGCGGCCGAGCGCTCCAAAAAGCTGGCGTGGGCCGTCGCTGGCGTTGCTGGCGCGCTGGCGACTGCTGGCGTTGTGGCCGTTGCAGCCCTGACGCCTCTGAAAACGGTCGAGCCATATGTTATCACGGTGGACCGTAACACGGGCGAGGCGTCGATCGCCGCCAAGCTCCACGGTGACGCGACGATCACCTATGACGAGGCGGTCCGTAAGTATTTCCTCGCTACCTATGTCCGCTATCGCGAAGGCTGGATAGCGGCCGCTCGCGAAGAATATTTCGATGCGGTCATGGTCATGTCGGCGCGGCCCGAACAGGATCGGTGGTCACGCTTCTACAAGACCGACAATCCCCAAAGCCCGCAAAACATCCTTGCGAACCGCACTGATGTTTTTGTCGAGATCAAGCGGGTGTCGTTCCTGGGCGGCAACGTCGCGCAGGTCTATTTTACCAAGGAATCTGTGACCGGCTCGAACTCGACCAAAACCGATGCCGTCGCGACCATCAAATACAAGGTCGATGGCACGCCGAGCAAGGAAGTGGACCGCTTCAAGAATCCGCTTGGCTATCAGGTCGAGAGCTATCGCGCTGACGTGGAGGTGCCCCAATGACCGTGTTGAAGTGGAGCGCCCCGTTTGCGCTCGCGATCGCGCTGGCTGCGTCGCCGGCGATGGCCGAAGAAACGCCCCATGCGACTGTGCTCGATCACCGGGTTCGTGAAGCGAACTACAATGATCGGCAAGTCTATGAGATTCCGGGCGTGTTCCGCATCGCCACGGAAATCGTCTTCGCCAAGGATGAAGTGGTCGAGCATGTGGCGCTGGGTGATACCGTGTCCTGGGAAGTCGCACCGGCTGCCAATTCGCTCTTCATCAAACCACGCGAGCGAGCGGGTCGCACGAACCTGACAGTCATTACACGTTCGCGCTATGGCCCGCGCAGCTATCGGTTCGCTCTGTCGCCAACGCAGCGGGGCAGCGGCTTCTATACGGTCGTTTTCCGCTATCCTGAACAGGAAGCGGCCGAAGCGCAGGCGCAAGCCGCAATGGCCCAGCTGGCCCAGCTGAAAGCCTTGGAACGCGGCGCGGTGAAGTCCGCGCTCGATATTGGCGTGCTGGAAGGCACGCGCAACGCCGACTACATCATGCAAGGATCGACCGCCATCCAGCCCTCCGAAGTGTCTGACAACGGACAGTTCACGGTAATGCGCTTTCCCAACCAGCGTGAGTTGCCGGCGTTCTTCATCGTCAATCCTGATGGATCGGAAGCCATCGCCTCCTTCGATGTGCGCGATGAATATGTGGTGCTGCACGGGGTTTACGGGACAATCCGACTGCGCCGGGGCCTCGAAGTGCTCTGCATCCACAATCAGAAGACTGACTATTACGGGCGCGATCCCAAAACTGACACGGCCTCGGGGCTGGTCGAGCGAACCACAGGGGTTGAGTAAGATGGCTGCGAACGATCATGACAATGCGCCGCATGGCGACAACATCATTTCGCAGGGCGAGACGGTCGAGAACCGGCCCCTTGCGTCGGAGCCGGTGCCCGATCCGGAAGACATTGAGCGGCAAAGCGAGCGCCAGGCGAAGATTGCCGCCCTGCCGAACAGGTCGATCGACCCCAAAAAGGCGGTCGTTCTCGCTGCGGTTGCCTGCGGCGCGATCGTGCTCGGTTTTAGCACCATCGACGCGATGCGGAGCGATCCAACCGAAAAGGCCGAGAAAGCGGAAAAGCCGGATGAAAGGCAACTCGCCAACTACGATCCGAAGTCAATCATAGCCCCAACGCTTGCCGATGCGCCGAATGATCCGAACGCCCCGGTGCCCATGACGGAAGTGCCGGCGCTTGATGGAAGCCAAGCGCCCCGCACGGGCGGCGCGAATGGCCGCCCCCAAAAGTCTGAGGGACAAGTCATCGCTGAGGCCCAACGCCGCGCCGGGATCATGGCCTATGGCGGCGAAAACGGCGGCGGGGTCGGTGGAGCGGTGGCAGCTGCCACCGGCCTGCCCATGGGCGGCGGCGCAGGAGGACAGGGCGCGCAGTTAATTGGTGCGTCGGCCGATGGGGATGGGCAAGGTGGATCGCGCCGGACCAATCTCGAAAACATGCGCCAGACCTCGCAAATCGATCGGGTGTCAGGCCGCGACATTGGCAACCGCGATATGCTGATCCTTGCGGGGTCGTTCATTCCGTGCGTGCTGCAAACCGCAATGGATTCCAGTCAGCCCGGATATGTCAGCTGCATCATTCCCCGCGACATTTATTCGGACAACGGCCGCGTCGTCCTGCTGGAAAAGGGAACGCGCGTCTTGGGCGAATATCAAACCGGCGTCCAGCGCGGCAAATATCGTCTCTTTGCGGTATGGAACCGCGCGGTCACGCCTCGCGGCGTGGCGATCGACGTAGGTTCGCCCGCCAGCGATGCGCTTGGCCGTTCAGGTATGGCAGGCGGCGTGAAGAACTTCTTTTGGGAACGCTTCGGGGCCGCGCTGTTGTTCAGCTCGCTCAACGATGCCGCCTCGATCGCCGCCTCGGAAGTCTCCGACGCGGATAATGTCACACGGGTTCCCAGCCAAGCATCGGACACGATTTTGCGGGACACGATGCAGATTCAGCCGGTGCTTCGCATCAATCAGGGCGCGGAAGTGGGGATCATGGTCGCGCGCGACTTCGACTTCTCCAACATCTACGGCCTTCGGCTTCGGCGCGGCCAATGAGCAATACGGCTGTCCTCGAAAACGCCTTGCTGCCGCTGCGCCCTCTGCTCGCGCGTGAGGACGTAACGGAACTGGTGATTAACAAGGCTGGCGAGGCGGCGATTGAAACGCGCGATGGGTGGTCCTGGGAGACATTGCCTGACTTCAACGAAAAGTCGCTGCTCGCGCTCGCGCGGGCAGCGGCGGCTTTCACGCATCAGGACATAAGCCAGTCCACACCAATCTGCTCCACAATCCTCCCCAGCGGTGAGCGTGTGCAGCTGGTTGTGCCGCCTGCTGTCCCTGCCGGCACGGTGTCCATCACCATCCGCAAACCGTCATCGGTGACGTTGACGATGGAGGACTTCGAGCGCGGTGGGCTGTTTAGCGAGACAAAGATCGCAACCCGGCAAGTCTCACCGCTCGATGTTGAATTGCGCGATCTGCTCGATGCAGGAAAACATGTCGAATTTTTCCAAAAGGCAGTTCAGGGCCGCAAAAATATCCTGATTTCGGGCGCTACCGGCTCGGGAAAGACGACGCTCTCTAAAGGGCTGATCCAGCTTATTCCGCCGCATGAGCGGCTGCTGACGATCGAAGACACGCGCGAATTGGTCGTTCCGCATCGCAACGTGGTCCACATGCTCTACGCGAAGGACAAGCAGGGCACCGCGAAAATCTCTGCAAAGGATCTTCTGGAATCGGCCCTGCGTATGCGGCCTGACCGGATACTGTTGCAGGAGCTGCGCGACGGCACCGCGTTCTTCTATCTCCGCAACGTCAACTCAGGCCATCCCGGCTCGATCACGACGATCCATGCGGACTCGGCCGAACTCGCGTTCGAACAGCTGACATTGCTGGTCAAGGAAAGCGAGGGCGGCGCCGATCTGGCCCGTGACGACATTCGCAGCCTGCTCAAGCTGCTGGTGGATGTGGTCGTGCAAACCAAGAAGGTCGAAGGCCGCTTTCGCGTGACGGAGATATATTTTGATCCAGAAAACAGGCTCTAACAGGCTCGCGCTGGCCCTTGTCCTCCTTCCGATCACACTGCTGCTGATCGGCCTGCTGACCGGGACGGTGGCGTGGTTCTTTCTCAAGATGCCCGCCGCGGCTTATGATCCGCTCAGGCTCCCCGGCTTCTTCTGGTATTACCGCCATGATCCTGTCGTGACCGAAGCGCTCTGGCGAGGCGCGGTCATAGGCGTGCCGCTGCCGGTGTTGCTTATGGCGATCGTCCTGCGGCCGAAAAGGAACCTTCACGGTGAAGCCCGCTTCGCGCGCGAAGGCGAAATCCGCAAGGCGGGCCTTCGCGCGAAAAAGGGCATTGTGCTCGGCCGCGTCCGCAACCGCTTCCTTATGGTGGGCAAGATGGAGCATGTATTGCTCGAAGCGCCTACCGGATCGGGCAAGGGCGTTGGCATCGTCATCCCCAATCTGTTGCAATGGCCGGATTCGGTTGTCGTGCTCGATATTAAGCGCGAGAACTATGAAATCACGGCGGGTTTCCGCCGCAAGGGCGGCCAAAAGGTTGTGCTGTTCAACCCTACGGACAGAGAAGGCCGCACAGCCCGCTACAATCCGCTTAGCTACATCAACAGGGCCGATCCAATTGAGGTCCTGGTCGAATTGCAGAAGATCGCCACGATGCTCTTCGTGCCCCCGGAGAAGGGCGAGGCATTCTGGACGGAATCAGCGCGCACGGCCTTTGTCGGCATTGCATCGTGGATCGCGGCCAAGCCTGAACGTCCCTTCTCGTTTGGCGAGATATACCGGACCATCACGATGCCGGGGATGAAGGCATTCTTCACCAAGGAAGCTGGCGATAGTGCACTATCGGAAGGGTGCCGCGCCGCGCTGAGCGATTTTACGTCCAGCGCGGACAACACATTCACCGGCATTATCCAGACCGTCACCTCCAAGCTCAATCTCTGGATCAATCCAATTGTCGATCGCGCGACGGCCGAAAGCGACTTTTCCCTGACGGACCTTCGCCGCATCCCGACCTCGATCTATCTCGGTGTCTCGCCGGATGAACTCGATAGGGTCGCGCCGCTCTACAATCTGTTTTTCCAACAGCTGATCGACCTCAACACGCGGCAACTGCCCGACGATGGTGAAAAGCTATCCGTGCTGCTCATTCTGGACGAATTTGCGCGGCTCGGCCGCGCCCAGGTCATTGCCAATGCGTTCTCCTATGTGCGCGGCTATGGGCTGCGTCTGCTCCCCGTCATCCAGTCCCGCTCCCAGCTGCGGAATGTCTATGGTGAGCATGGCGCGGACGAAATCGTATCAAACTGCGGGGTCGAAATTGCTTTCACGCCGAAGGAGCTGCGGGTCGCAAAGGAACTGTCCGAACGCCTCGGCTATCTTGGTCAGGATGCGGAAAGCCGGTCCCTGACGATACATGGATTGCTCGCCAATCGAAGCAAGACGATCTCCGAACAGCGCCGCGCGCTGATGCTCCCGCAAGAGCTGATGCAGCTGCCCGAAGACGATATACTCGTCATCCGGGGCGGCATCCCCGTCATTCGCGGGAAGAAAATCCGCTACTTCAAGGATGCCGTGTTCCGCTCGCGCTTGACGCCTGCGCCGGAAGTGCCGGCGCTGCCCAAGCCGGTCGCGCCGATCGCGGCCGTCGATGATCTGAGCGATGAAGAGCTGGCGGCTTTCAATGATTATTCCGCACTGGCCGATGACCAGGTGCAGGACATTCCCGAAGACGTTCTCGCCCTCGATCGCGATATGCCGAACCTGACAGTGAAGGACGGCAGCATGGCTTTCGATGAAATCAACTTCGACGACATTATTGGTCCCGACCCGACGAAAGAGGAGTGGGAAGGTCAGCGCCGGGATCTAGTTCTGAGTGAAGGAGAAGAATATGGCCGATAATGACAACAGCGAACGCCAAGCAAAGACGCCGCGCTCCTACGAAATTCTTGGCCCTGGGAACAGCAAGGAAACCTTTGCGAGATTCCCCGATGCCATGAAGGCATTTGCCAAGCTGGAAAACCAATATGACCACGCGCTGACGATGCAGAAAGGCGGAAAAACCGCTTATCTGGCGTCCACGGATTGGCGCAATGATGGGTCCACGCCGGTTGCGCAATATCTGACGCCGGCTGTCGAAGAGTATAATAAGGCGCTGAAACGCGGAGCGCCTGCCGACGAATTGCGCGGACACGAAAGCAGAGTGCGGGCCGACCTTAATGCGTGGCCCCGGCAAGCGAAGCGCGAAGCGGCTCCGACCGCATCGGCCGATAAATCGCTCAATATCCATGAGGGTGAGCGAGCCAGGGCGGAGAGCAAAGACGGTGCTGCGCCCGCGAAAGCTGAGGTTCCATCGAAGGCAGCGCCAAAGGATGACAAGCAAGTTGACGACACACGCTTGGCTCTGCCCACGCAGCTCGAACGCAAATATCTGCGCGTTGGGAATGATCTTTTCCGTAGCGGCCGCGATGACAAGCCCGATATGTCGATCAAGGGCCAAGACGGCATTCGCATCAACAAGGACTATGCCATTGGCGATGCTATCGCGATCGCGAAGCACAATGGCTGGCAGTCGATCCGTGTTCATGGAAGCGACGAATTCAAGAAGGCGGTCTATCTGGAAGCGGCGCGATCGGGGGTCGAAGTGAAAGGGTTCAAGCCGTCTGAACAGCTTAAACTTGAGGGAGAAAGGCTGGCGGCGCGAGATAAGGCCCGCGAAGCACAAGACCCGGCAAAGAGAGCGAGCATGGCAAAGCAAGACCCCTCAGAATCTCGTGCTGCGGCCGAACAGTTCCGGCGCAATTCGCATCGGGATAATGCGGCCAACCCGCAATTCAAGGCCGCGCAATCGCACGTCCTGGCGGCAGCGATCGAAGCGAAAACCCGGTTCACCCAAAAGGAAGACAGGGATCGCTTCATAGAGCGGGCCAAGGAAACTGTCGCCAAGCGTATTGAGGTTGGCGCGCCGGTCCCTGCTGCCCGTTTCGAGCAACAGCGCCAGAACGAGGCTACCCGCATAGCGCGCGAGGATTTGACGCTGCGCCAGCAGGAAAGGAAGCCGTCACGCTCGCGCTAAGTGCATGGCACATGCTTTTTGGAAACAGGAAACCGCACGATGAACATTCCCCGGCCTGATCCGGTGCCATCGAGAGGCGTGTCCGATCTCGATCGTCACATTGAAACCTTGCTTCGCGTGATTCATTCCAGAAACCTCGCTTGGTCTGATCTAAGCGAAGTGGGTAAACAGGTAGAACGCCCTCTGACGGACGTTGAGCAATTGCTTACAAATGTGGGCGACGACGCCCATGAAATCACCCTTGCTACCGAGACGATCATAACAGCCCTCAAGCTGCAACGTGATGCGCTCGCGATCCAAAGCTCTCGCCGTAGAGCACGCTTCGGCTCGATGCTCCTGCTCATGATCCCCGTGTTCTTCGTAGGTTTGATGATTGGCGCATCATACGGGATAGATGAAGGTCGGGCGCGGGAGCGTGAAGCCTTAAAGTATCCGATGATACCCCAGCTGTCCGTAGATCGTGGCGGGCTCAAAACTGACGGAAGGTAGAGCGGTGGCAGCTGCCACCGCTTGCGATCTCTTGATGGGCTATGGCCTCATGAGGCACGATGAAGAAATCTGACAGGGCAAAGAAACAAACCGCCAAGGTAATCGAGGCGGCTGCACGCGCCCATGAAGCTCTCGATTATTTCAACGGCAACGTCACAAATCCGTTCGATGAGTTAACATGGCCCAGTATTGCCGAAGGTTATCTTCTAGTCGCGCAGAAGGCGGTATCAGACGCCTTGGTCGCTTTGGAACGCGCAAACAGCGTTGGCTGGACCAAGCACGGCCAGTAACTATCGTCCTGGCCCTTCCCGCGAACGATCGCGGTTCCTAGATCGTTCGCTCTGCCGCTTCCGCTCCATCGCGGCTACCGATCGCTCATGAATTGTAGGCGTTCGCCCTGCCCCCACAAATTGCCGCACCTGGTCGGCAAGCTGGCGGTCAGCTGGATCGCTGCTTGCCTCAAGGCGCTTGGCGGCGGCTAGATAGCGGTGTTGCGTCTCAGTCCATGCCTGCCGCCCGCGCACCACGAAATCCGGAGCGGTGGACCGCCCCGCCAGCTGGTCTCGCGCGGCCGCAGTGATCTTCTGATTGGCAAACGGTGCAGGTGCGGTGCCGGCCATGTAGCGCTGCCGCATCCGATTCAGGGCCATGCTTTGACCAGCTCGGCCGACACCGCGCGCTGCGCGAGGCGTTGCCTCGGCAGTAACCCCCCTCGCCCGCAATTCCTCGGCAAAGCGCTCCCGGTAATGATGCAGCGTTTGAGGTCGCGGGTTGAAGCGTTTCCCCGTGTCACCGCGCGCTGCAACCGTCACATGCACGTGAGGCCGTGGTGTGTCCGTATGCAGCGCCAGGACGTAATCCCACTCATGCCCGATCTCGCTCCGCGCGACTTCGCGCACCGCTGAAAGAACCTTGTCGGGGTCTGTGCCTGCCGGCATCGAAAAAACCATGCTCACGGCGGCTACGGTAGAATTGTCACGCCAATAGACAGGATCGCCCCAATCGCGCGCCAGCGCCGCCCGATCTTCCTTGTCAGTCAGAATGTCGCCATCGCGCGTTTCAAGCGGCACATCGCCTTTTCGGCCGATATAGTCGAAATGCGCAGCCGCGTGGTTCTTGCCCTTCGGCCTGCCCGTAACCTTGACCATGACCTCCGGAGCACGGCTGACAATGCGAGCAAGCCGCGCCCGGGTGCTCCCGCCCTGGCCTGCTCGCCTCGAACTAAGCGAGCGCAGCAACATGTCGGCGCCGCGCCTGTTCGGGTCGCTGGTCAGCTTTGGTTTGAACAGCGCGGCGAGCTGGCCCGCCTCAAAGCTGCTGTCAAAGTCGCTCACCGGGCACCTCCCAATAGACAAGATCGGCCTTCGTGGCTGCACCGATACCTTCGACGGCCGCGCCGATCGCCGCGCGCAGGTCGTTGACCTTATGCAGCTCGCCGGCGATCTCCGCTGCATTGTCCGCCAGCGCCATCTTGTTCGCCGCTCGGGCGATCTGATTCACGTTGCGGCCAATGCGCTGTAACGCCTGACGGCAATTCAACAGCTCTTCGCGCAACTCGCGATCGACAGGCGCGGCAATGCCGATGTGTCGCCGCACAAGAGCCATCGCCCAGGTCGCCGGGGTCATGCGGCGCTCCTTTGCGCGATGGCGGATCACGGCCAGTTCGGTTTCGGTGGGCCGAAGATAAAGGCGGTGCTCGCCAGCGGCCTCGCGGTCGGCAACAGGCGCGGCCTCGATGGCCGCCCCGGACTGCCTGAGCACCGCGTCAACCAGCTGACGCATGAAGGGGCCGCGCCCTCCCCTCGTCTGCGCGAGCGCGTCGATCTTTGCGAGCTTGGCCGCCTCGATCTTGAAGCCCAGCGTCTTTTCCATGTGGGGTAGGTATCTCCCAACCGTGAAGCGCGATCCGATAGGATTGAGCGTATCGGTTAACATTAGCCGCCGCAAGGCTTATCCTGCCATAAAGTAGATACCTACCCCACAAACAAAAAGCGGTGGCAACTGCCACCGCTTCAAAATTCCACGCCGCCTCAATGCTGAGTGAACGTGGACGGTAAAAGCTATCAGAAGTCGAAGGTTTGGGGCGCAGCCTCGCCGTCGAACCGAACCGTGACCTGGCCGCTGAGAACAATCCCGCGACGGCCCTGAATGATGATGGCCGGTGCGTCGTTGGCCTCTTTCGGCTGACGGGGGGTGCGCGGCTTGTGATCGGAACGCTCGGCAAGCGCAGCGCCCTCCCCTTCCCGCTCGTCGTCGCCGGCATCCAGTTCGGGCCGCTCCCGACGCTCATCTGCTGCACTGGTGGCAGCTGCCACCGGCGCGCGCGATTCTTGGGGCAGCGCTGAATCGTCATTCGGTTTAGCGGCGCCGGCCTGAGCGCTCTCTTCATCGGGACCGCCTTGGAGCGTGGCAAGAAACTGCTCGCAGGCGGCGGCTGTCGGATTTTCATTCGTGACCACGAAATTGCGCGTGGCCTCCTCGTCCAGCTCGATCGCGTGTTTGATGGCGACGGCGGCGCGCGGAGAACAATTCTTCAACGCGGCAAGAATGTCCTCGGGCAAGGTGCGCAGCGAGTAGAGGCGCTTCACTTCCGAATGCGGCTTGGCGATGCGCGCGGCTAGATCCTTTGTCGAAAGCGTGTCACTGACGCGGCTCGCGATGAAACTGACGCGCTCGGCCAGACTTAGGGCTTGGCGTTGTTCGTTCTCAAGAAACTGGTCGAGGCCAATATCGCGTTCGGCGTCGGCCTGATCCAGAACGGTGTCGATCTGGTCGAAACCAAGCTGGCGGCACGCGCGGTAGCGCCGCTCGCCGTATCGGATGATGTAGCGGCCGTTCGATGTTGGCGCGACGACGATGGGTTGCAGCAAGCCGCGGTCCTTGATGGTCGCGGCCAGTGCATCAATCTCGGCCTGGTCGAACTCCCGGCGAACCTGCGCGGGGTCTGGATCAATGTCAGCGAGCGGAAGGCGCTGAAACCGCCCAGCTGCCTTGAACTCGGTATTCGCGGGGACGGCCGAAAAATCCATCGCGTCCATATCGAAGTCGGCAAAGCTCTTCTTCGCCGGTTTGACAGCTGCCTTGCTCATGCGGCTTCCCTCTCAGCTTGATCGACAATGTAGGAGACGACTTCGCGCAGGACCGGCGCGCTGCGGCGCGTATCCTTGGCAAGTCGCCACACGGGAATTTCGAGAAGGGCCGCCTCGCGCATATGCTCGCGGTGCGGGATGGTATGCGGGACAACATTGGCGGGTAGCGCCTGCCCGATCCGCTCCATGAGCATTTTAGACACTTCACTCGTCGTCTGCACACGATTGAACACGATCCCGAAGCGGGTTTCGTTGCCCTCCCCCCGAACCTTATTGGCAAGGCTGATGCTTTGCGAAATCTCGTTGAGCGATTGCCGTGCGGTTTTGTCGGGGTCTAAAGGCACCGCGACATAATCGGATGCGATCAGCGCCATAAGGTTGCGGCCATCCCAAGCCGGGGCCGTGTCGATCACGCAATAGTCGTAGTGCTTGGCAAGGCCGGCACGAATGGCGCGAACATAGGCGGCGATGTGCTGGCCCTGCTGCGGGCCGTCAGTCGTCAGTTCGACCACTTGCCTCGTGTTCTTGAAGCAAGCCAGCGCCGGAGGTTCCTCGACGGGGGCGAAGTCGAGTATCGACTGAACCGGCCCGATCTGCTCGAACTCGGCTTTCAGCATTCCGGCACTGTGGCATTGCTTGTCCAGGTCAAGGACCACGACACGCTTGCCCTGCTCGGCCAGATGCCACGCGATATGACAGGTAAGCGTGGTCTTGCCGATGCCACCGCGCTCATTAGTCACTACGATTGTTCGCATTGAGAATCCCTTCAATGGCTGCGCCACGGGCTACTTGTGCCAGCGGTTATGGGCGGCGCTATTTCCCGATCCGAAGCGATACTGCGACTGCATATACCATGGGTTCGGATCGTCATTCAGGTGAAGGCCCTTGCGCTTGCGACGCGGGCTGGTTGGTTCGGTCGGTGGATCTTTGCCGAAGATAGCCGCCAGCACGAAAGCTGCGACCACGGCCACGCCCCACCAGCCAAAGGCAGCGTGGGCCAGCGTGGCGACAATAAGAGCCACGATCAGCATGAGCGCGCCAGCTGCGATCAGCAGGATAAGCCACGCCAAAAGCATAGCCGTCCGTAGCGCGCTTGCTGCACGCCGGAGTTTGCTGACGATCTGACGGCGCATAGTGACCTCCTAAGCTGTGCGGCTCTCGCCTCGATCGGAGCCGATCAGCTTAGGGAAAGGCTGCTCCCTAAAGATGTTCGGCACTTGAGTTCGCAGTGCGTGGGACATTCGGAGCGCCGTTATCAAAGTGGCGTCCTGCCTGCCGTTCTCGATGGCGGCGACTGTTTCAGGTGAGACGTGAATCCTCGCCGCCAGCTCGGATTGCGTAAGTCCGGCAGCGATGCGCAAGCTCGCTACACGATTGAACAGTTTGGCCGCCACAAATGCCTCGCAAAATTAAACCCTATTATCGTTAGGGTCTATGAGAGGCATTGTCCACAAAAAAGGGCGGCCGCTAGGCCGCCCGTCTTATGGGGAAAGGGAGGGGGCTTAATCAGCCCCGCCCCTCGTCAGGATGCCCAGCCCCTCAGCGATCAGGTCCACCGAGTAGCGGGTTTCGCCATTGCTCTCGTAGCTGTTCTGGCGGACCCGTCCGGTGATGTGAACGAGGTCGCCCTTGCCCAGATCAGCGGCGCGCTCTGCCAGCTGGCGGAAGAACGTCACACGGTTCCAGTGCGTATCGGTCTTCCATTCAGGTCACGTCCGTCAATGAGGTGTAATTTGGGGTGTGGTCACCGGGCTGCATGG
>NZ_LSIS01000395.1:0-4268 GCF_001556365.1 Blastomonas sp. CCH1-A6
AATGACGCCCGACGCCGACCTCACGCGCAAGGCGATGCTCGATAGCATCAACCGCCTCGCGGACGACATGCGTGAGATGCGGACCGACATGAAGAAGGAGCTGGGCGAGTTGCGCCAGATTAGTGAGCGGCTCGTCAAGATCGAAACCCGCCTCGAGGATATTCAGGAACTCAAGACCGAGAACCTGGCGATCAAGGCCGAGCTCGCGCTGTTGAAAGCCGATCTAAACAAGCGCGACGGCGAGCGGGGCATGCTCAACATCATCATGAAATCGCCTTTGTCTTACCTCTTGGCGGCGGGGGCTGCGGTCATTGCCTGGGTCAAGGGCATCGTGTGACCCGCCCGCTGGCCATCATCGGGGCGCTGACCCTGATCTGGCTGGCAGGCGTAGCGAAGCCGACCTTCGGGGCGGTGACATTGGCCGCGTTCCTGACCGGATACGCAACAGCAAGGATGGCTCGTGCAGATTGACCCCAAGCTGAAAGAATACGCGACCGACAAGCAGGCGGCCTATATCGACGCCATCAACGAGCATGGTGGTATGCGGCCCGCTGCTGCGGTGCTTGGCGTTGACCATAGCGCCCTGTCGCACGCAATGCGCCGCGTGGAAGCCAACGCCGCCCGCCGAGGGTATGCGCCGGGGCATTTCGAGCACGGTGTAGCCCCTGGCTACCAGATGGGCAAGGTGACGGTCCAGCGGGGCGCCGATGGCAACGTAGAGCGGGTATGGGAGCGGCAGCACCCTGACCAGGCGCGGGCGCAGGAAGCCCTGGCCGCGGCGGTGGAGGCGATGGCCAAGAACATCACGCCGGTCACGCCCGAAGCGCCGCCACGACTGACGCTCAAGCATCTGCTGACCCTTTACACCTTCACCGATTACCATGTCGGGATGCTCGCCTATCATCGCGAGGGCGGCGCGGATTGGGACGTAAAGATCGCGGAGACCATGGGCATCAGCGCGATGCAGGCAATGGTCGCGCAATCCCCTGCGGCCGATACGGCAGTGGTCAACATCCAGGGGGATTTCCTGCATTGGGATGGATTGATCCCGGTCACCCCCTCGCATGGCCATGTGCTCGACGCCGATAGCCGGTTCGGCAAGGTGGTGGATGTTGCGATCCGGCTTATCCGCCAACTGGTATCGCTGGCGCTGCAAAAGCACCGGAGCGTCAAGCTTCTGATCTGCGAGGGCAACCACGATGTTGCTTCCTCGCTCTGGCTTCGCAAGCTGTTCGGCGTGCTGTTCGAGAACGAGCCGCGCGTCTGCGTCAATGACAGCGAGCTGCCCTACTATGTGTTCGAGTGGGGCAAGACCTTGCTCGGCTTCCACCATGGGCATTTGCGCAAGAACGACCAGTTGCCAGCACTGTTCGCGGCGCAGTTCCGCGAGGCGTGGGGGCGCTGTCCCAAGGTCTATATCCACACCGGCCATCGGCACCACAAGGAAGACAAGGAGCACGCGGGCGCGCGGGTTATCCAGCATCCGACGCTGGCAGCGCGCGATGCCTATGCGGCGCGCGGCGGGTGGTGGTCAGAGCGCGCGATCACCTCGATCACCTACCACAGCCAATACGGGGAGGTCGGATCCTCGACGGTCACCCCCGAGATGTTGGAGGCAGCATGATTACCGAAGAACAGGCGGGCCTTTTCCGGGTGCGGGACGATGACCCGTTCGGCGCTGACCACGAAATCCCCGATTACGCAGACGCCTTTGCCACCTCGCTGGAGCGGATCGCCCGTCAAATCCGGCGGGGCGATGTGGTTAGTGACCTGGGGCCGTGGGTGTCCCTGATCGGGCGCATGATGGAGCGAAAGATATGAAAATCCCCAGCATTGTTCAGGCGGTTGCTTCGACGCTCATACGGCAACACCCGCCAAGGATCGAGCCCATGCCCACCGCTGACCCCTTCCCCGCGATCCTCAAGAAGGTTCTGGTGCACGAGGGCGGGTTCATTGACCACCCCAAAGACCCCGGCGGCGCGACCATGAAGGGGGTGACGCAGGCGACCTATAACGGCTGGCGCGCTCGGCAGGGCAAGGAACCGCGCTCGGTTCGCTTCATCACCGACGCAGAGCTGACCGCGATCTACCGCCGCGACTTTTGGGACAGGGTGCGTGGCGACGACCTGCCGCCGGGCATCAACTATGCCGTGTTCGATTTCGCCGTGAATAGCGGGGTGAGCCGCGCCGCTCGCTATCTGCAAAAGGTGGTCGGTGTCGCGCAGGATGGCCAGATCGGGCCGAACACGCTTTCCGCCACGCGCTCCAAAGACCCGGCTGCTGTGATCGACCAGCTCTGTGATGACCGGCTGGCGTTCATGCGCTCGCTGCGCATCTGGCCAACGTTCGGCAAGGGCTGGCGCAGGCGCGTCGATGACGTTCGCCGCGTCGCCAAGACCATGATTGCATGACAATTCCCCAAGACGAAAGGACAAGGACAATGGCAGAGCAGACCCCCATCATCGTGACCGACAACACCCTTGAAGGTCAGATCAGCACCCTGCTGCGCTATCTGGTGGCAGCGGGCGGCGCGTTCGCGCTCGGCAAGGGGTGGATTGACGACGTGACCCTGCAAGCCCTGACCGCGCTCGCTACCGTCGCTGTGCCGATGGTCTGGGGCATCTGGAAGACCTACACCGCCAAGCAGAAGCTGATCGCAACCGCACAGTTCGCGCCGGACTCGATTGCGCAGGTGGTGAGGAAATGAAAACCGCCACGTGCGGAGCAGAGGTGGCGGTCACTGGCGGCGATCAACCCGCCAGCCCCTTTCGGGGTTTTGAGAACACGCGAGCCGGATTACGAATACCGACCGGGCCACCGCCATTTGCGTCTCTAGAAAACGATGGGGGCGCGATCCCCCACGCCGCCGCGTGATTGTCGGAGTATAACCCATGGGCAAGTTAATCGCAAGCGGTGTCGGCAGCAAGCTGGACGATATTGTGCCGCATCTCTGGATCGTCCGCATCGTTATTCTGATCGTGCTTGGCGTCTGCGTCGTGCTTGCCCTGAACTACGCATCATGCAGCCGTCAGGAGGCCGCGCAGAGCCGCCAGGACGAGCGATCGGCGCAGGCGGGCACCAAGACAGCGGGCGAGGCTCTAGACACGCTGCAAGAGGCGCAGGAACGGGACGCAGGGACAGACCGGATCGTCATCATCGGAAAGAAGGAAGTCGCAGATGCGCAAACGGACGTTGACGCTGATGCTGCCGCTCGTCGCGCCATTTGCGGGATGCAGCACACTCGTGACCAGCCCGCCTGCCGAGTGTTCTCAGTTCATCCCTGATAGCTGGCGAGAGCCCATCCCCGGCGCACCGCTGCCCGATGGCATGGACGCACGCGCATGGATGCAGTTTGGCATTGAACAGTCAGGGCAGCTCGACAAGGCGAACGGGCGCTCGGCTGACATCTTGCACATCGTGCGGACCTGCGAGGCCAATGCGAACAAGGCCAGGCCGCGCAGGAAGGTGCTAGGGGTGCTGTGAGGGCGGTTCCGGTAGCGGCATCCAGTGCGTTGGCGGGTTCGTTGGGCTAACTCTGCAACCCACCCATTCCGGCTGAAACAGCGGCATCCGCCTGCCATTGAAGACGATGGTTTCGAAGCCACTGAATTCTTGGCGAACAACCTCGACGCCATGGCCGGGGAAATACGCCAGAAACGGCCCTGTCCTGTCGCTGAGCTTGCGACGGGTCTCAATCGGTTGCCATTCCATATCCCTACCCTTCTTCTTCTTTGCCCATATCGCTACGATTGCTCCCCGCGCTGGCGGCGCTCTCTTGGGGCAGAGCAACTGCCACAGCAACGGTATCGCGCGGCACTTTGAAGGTCGTGCAATCGGCGGGAACCTCAACTACGGTTTCAGCCCCGGCCTTGTTGGTCAGTTTGATCGTTCTTGGCTTGCTGGTCATCTGCTTTCTCCCATATCGCTACCCATGGCGGCGATGGCTGCGCGGGCAATGCGTTCTGCTTCGGCTTCGTATTTCTCGATCCTGCCGGCCATTGTGTCCCGGAAAGCGTTGTAGTCGGCTGTGACCCCGTTATACTGCTCCCTCTTCCAAAGCTCCTGCATCACGACAAGCCTCACCCTCTCCACCACATCCTCGGCCACAGCAGGGCGGGCGGCGATGCGAGCATTGATGGCTGCGGCAAAATTGTCAGCGGCCTCGCGGTAATCAAAGTCAGCGCAGAAGCCGTCAATCTCGATCCGATAGAACGGCTCGCCCGGCTCGGTGCAAAAGTCGCCAGTCACCGTTTCGATCTCTCGCACCA
>NZ_LSIS01000396.1:0-554 GCF_001556365.1 Blastomonas sp. CCH1-A6
GCCAGCGGTTGCGGCGGCCGGGGCGGCGGATGCGGGTCCGCCGGTGATCGTGCCGCCGGTGGCGGTGAACCCGGCGCGGGCGCCCGAGCGGAAGTTGGCCTTCATCGCCTCGCCGCCCTTGGCGGCCGCCTTGCGCAAAGGCGAGAGGGCAGCGTTGGCCGCGCTTCCCGCCGCCGCCTGGCCGACCGCGGCCATGCCGCCCCCGACAGCGCCGGCGCCGCTCTTGCCGAAGGAACCGAGGCTGTAGGCACTGGTCGCGCCGCCTGCCATCTGAGCGCCGCCACGCGCGGCGGCGCCGGTCATCCGGCCGCCCGCGCCGAGGGCAGAACCGGCGGCGCCGACGCCAAGCCGTGCCGCGGCCGCGCCGCCGACCAGCGCGCCGCCTGCGGCCAGCGCGGTCCCGGCCGCCGCACCCGCGCCGAGCTGCGGGCCGCCCGAGACGATGCCGTTGGCGATGCCGGGACCGAAGATCGACAGGCCCAGGAGCGACAGCGCGGCGAGCGCGATGGCCATGACCTGATTGATGTCGGGCGCGGGGCCGAGTGCCGCGCCGG
>NZ_LSIS01000397.1:0-18295 GCF_001556365.1 Blastomonas sp. CCH1-A6
CGAAGGAACGAAGATGAAGCCCAGATCCTCCAATGTAAAATCGCCCGCCAAGGCCTCAGCAGAGCGGGTAGTGAACCGTGGATTTGAGGGATGCACAGCTCCCTGGGGTCGATTGTCGTTAGCGGCAAACCATTGAACATCGGGTATGGTCAGTTCCGTCCGCTCACGGACGTGCTGATCGGAAAAGCGCTCTCTACCGCCACAAGCGGTGTAGAGGGCGACTAGGTGCTTGGTCGCAAGATCCTTCTCCAAGCTGCGGGCACCCGCAATTTGGGCGAAGCTCGATCGCCCCAATAGGGAGCCGTAGCGCTCAGGGCTGACGCGCTCTCCGTCCAGCTCCCTATCCTCAATGAGACGATCTAGTGCGAGAAACAGGGCATCCACCCACCACCGCTCTACCCGCTTGCCGGCAAAGTCGGATAGGTGGCCAATCCTCTCGTGCGCAATCGCCTCGGTGAGCATAGGGGCCTCGCCCTAGCCCGGCAATCTATGGCACCTGGGCGCATCAGAAGCGACTCTTGGACGAGCATGTTTGAAGATCTGGCCGCTCGCGGCTTCCAAATTGAGTTTCACAGCCATGCCACGGCCATCCTGAGCGTCGATTTTCCCGACGCGATCGGGGAGTTGGAAGCGGCGCTCGGCGCGCTATCCATCCCAATTGAGGAGATCATCGGCTCGGGTGGAGGCGAGACAAAGGGCACTCAGCGTCTCCGGCGCGCCTTGGCCGAGCTGGGCTGGCACAAGGTCAATTTCACGATCGAAAAGCGCATCAACGGCGTCCAAAGGGAGTCGATCTCCCATGAGGTCGATCATGTCCGTACCTTCGCCGATGGCCGCGTCATCGCGCTCGAAATCGAGTGGAACAACAAGGATCCATTCTTCGACCGCGACCTGGAGAACTTTAAGCGGCTGCACGCGGAGGGGGCGATCAGCGTTGGCGTGATTGTCACGCGGGGATCGAGCCTACAGGACGACATGGTGCAGCTCGTCCGCCGGTTTGCAACCGAGCGGGGTCTGGAGTCGAGTGATGACCTTGGATCTTTGGGACTGACGCCCACCCCCCGGCAGAAGGCCGATGTTGCTCGGCGTATGCGAGCAGGCGGCGCGACCTTTGCAGACGCTTGGTCGCTTAGTTTCGTGAAGGATAAATATGGGGCCGCCACGACCCATTGGCGAAAGCTAGAAGATCGCGTGCACCGCGGCGTCGGCAATCCATGCCCGCTCCTCCTCATTGGACTACCCAGCTCAATCGTCACTTTCGATGAGCATCTCGACGTGGGCGCCATCGCCGAGGGCGAGGAGGAGCAGGAGATCCTTGCTGAGCCTATTCAGCCGCTTCCGCCACCAGCCCAGCCCTAGAGTGATGGGCATACGTCGGCCAGGAAGGGGTATATTCCTCGTCCGCCTGGTTGCCCCATACGGTCCAATCCGGCCGCGTTCCACGCGAGAACATCTCCAAGAACGGGCCGGGGCTGCATTCCTCAATCAGCGGATATTGCTCGTCAGGCTTACGGCTGTGCTCCCGCTTGCGGCTCTCAAGATAGTTCACCTGTGTCCGACCCGGATCAAGCGTGCGGGCGTTCTTGCCCCGGACGCCAAATAGGATCAGTTCTGTAACGTTGCGGAAATAGAATCCCACGCCCCGACCATCAGATCCGCCATCCTTGCGGATCTTCCGCCATACGATGTTGGATTTATACTCAAAGCCCCATTCCCGCATTACACGCAAGCCGTCCGGCAAGAGCGCATTAGGCACCCACAGGTAGAGGTGGGCGGTTGGCGCAACGCACTCCTGCACCGGTAGCTCGCAAATCTCGTCCAGCGTCATTGTCCCGTAGCGGTTTAGGCGGCGGTGCTCGGGTGCCACCTTCCCGGTACGGTTTTGAAACTGCCACGGCGGATCCGCCAGTACTGTTCTGAAATTGCCGCCCCCTGCGACGTTCAACAGATCCATAGCTGCCGGACTATAATCCGGTGACTTCTTGGACGCCTTGCGCTTGGATTCTGACATTAGGCTGCGTCCTCATTCTTAATCGATTTTGGCGCGCGACCCACATAGCCACGCAAGCCTCGCCGGATGACCTGACTCACTGTTTCGTCACGACTATCAGCAACTTGCCGTGCCTTTTGCGCGAGCTTCTTCGGCACCCGCACTGTTACAACGATATCGTCTGCCATATGCCTCTCCGGCGTACCATGTATGTTCTGGTATTGCCTTGTAATACGGATTGCAAGACGATTACCCTCACTTACGAGCCTCTTTGCCTACTGGCTCGACCGTGCCGGTGCACTGCACCGATTTTCCTGTCTTGTTGGCGCGCTTCTGACACGCCTCCAGCACCTCACGATTGGCGGTCACAATTCGATCACCCGCGGCGATGTTGGCGAAAGCGTCGGGCGCGCTTGCCCGCATGAGGCGCTGGCCGCCTTCCCACATCGGCAGGTCGAGCGAGCGTGCCGCCATCTTCTCCGGCCATTGCCAGCTCGCGGGCACGGCGCGCGCGACAATGCCGGCGAACACCGCCCACAGGATCATGCCGACCACAATCCCGCCGATCGCGCTCCACATCAGCCAGCGGTTCTGCTCATCGCCACGCCGCGCCGACACGACATAGCTGTGAAGCTGGCGCGTCACGTCCTCCAGGCCGGTGCGCGCCGTAGCGATCGTCTGCCGGTCTTCCTGGCGCGCCGTGCTTGCCGCCGCGGTGATCCGTCCCGCCAATAGCTCGGGCGTCATCGCCAGCATCGGGCTTTTGACCAGCATATCGACGCGCTGCGCGGTGGCGGTGATGTTGTTGGCGATCACGCCTAACGTCTCGGAATAGTCGGGCGGTTCCGGCACCTCCATGCGCTCGGCCGTCAGCCGCTCGACGGCACGGCGCATCAGCGTCACCTCGGCGCGCAGCTCTTCGAACGCCTGTGCGGCTTCATTCGGCCCTTCTTCATCCGTCACACGTCATCCCCTTATAGGCTCATGCCCCTGTCGCGCTCGCGGCCGATCCCGATCGACTGCTCCAGCGATTTCTCGATGCTCCGGCCGCGCTCCAGTTTCAGCTCCAGCTCGGGCGCGCGGCGCTCCAGCGCCTTCGCCAGCTCAGGGTCCCGGCGCAGGCCCTCGGCCATCGCGCCCATGCGCGTGGTAGCCTTCTCGGCCCGGACCTGGTCGCCGCCTGCCCGCTCGCGCGCCAGTCCCCGCCAACTCTCCACAAACCGGTCGGCGCGCGCGTCGGAGTCGAGCCGCACCCGGCGCTCCTCGGCCATCGCGCGCACCGCGCCGCCGGTCTTGCCCTCCGCCGCCTGCCCGATCAGCCCAGGATCGCGACGGAACGCGGAAGCGAGGTCGCGCGCAGCATCGGGCCGCACCTGGTCCAGCGCCTCGCCGGCGCGGCGCAACGCGCTCTCCTGATGCGGCAGCACCGGCAGCTCCTGCGCGCGCATCCGGCCTATGTCGGCCGACGCCCGCGCATAGCGTTCGATCGCCCTGGCCTGATCCGGCTTGCCGCCGCTCGCCGCGCCAGCACGATCCGGGGTAGGTGCCTTCTCCGGCGTGGCGGCAGGCTTGGGCCGGAAGCCCGCGAACATGTCCCTACCAAGTCGGTGTACCTGCACATCGCCATGCCGGCGGGCTGCGACCCTGCCCTCGGGCGAGCGGTCAGCAACTGGAACGCTCAAGGGTCGCGCTTCTACTATCAGTGGGACGCGGCGAATAACCTGACCACCACGCGAGGGACCGAGACCACGGCTCAGATCGTGACCGTGGAGGACGGCTATCCCACCAACTCGACCGCCCTCGCGTCGACCAACCTGTGGACCAGCGGATCGACCATCACCCAGGCAGACGTGATCGTGAAGGCCGATTACCTCTGGTATTATGGCGATGAGTCGGGTGGGCGGTTCCATTGCCCGTCTACTCGGTCGAGCCCTCCTTCCGGCTCGTTTGATTATGAGTCGACCATGACGCATGAGCTCGGCCATGCTTTGGGCTTCGGTGAAGCCAACAACACGGCGTGCGTCATGCACTATAGTCAGCCGGCGGGCGTGGTGCGTCGCACCCCGTGCTCGACGGAGACGACAGCGCTTCGCAACGCCTACGGAGTGCGGTGATATGAGGGTCGCGGTGTGGTCGGTAGCGGGATTGCTGCTAGTGTCCTGCTCGCCGAACGCACCGCAACCCGAGGTCCCGGCCGGCTGGAAGTCGGTCGGGATCCCTTCGTGCTGCACGGTCGCCATTCCATCAGATGCGACTCTGAAGGCGGGAAAGGACCCGGTAGACGATCCGGTGTTCCTGCTGCGCGGGCCGGGCTACGAAGGCATGTTCACAGTGACAGGCCGAGGATCGGCGCTGCCGATCGCGAGCTCCGGGACCAACTACAAAGCGGATCAGCTCACGCTCGACGGCCGCCCCGCAGGCGTAGCTTCCTACCGTGTCGCCGACCCGAACTATCCCGAGCGCCGCAGCCTTCTGTGGACGTTTGCTGGGCGGAACGACGGATCGGGGAAGAACCTGGTGCTTGATCTTTCCTGCAAGGAAACGGGTTGTGCCGTATTCCTGCCTATGATCGGCTCCCTCGACGCAAAACCATGAATACTCGCTGCCTTATGGGTCAATGCCGACCGGGAAGCCGATCCGGCTTGTCGGCCGGCTGGAGCGTTCGTTATGGGGCGACGACGACTTTGGCCGGTTCCAGCTAGACGACGCCGCGGTCATCGCAGTCGACGGGCCACGTTGAGGCGGGCCCGGCTGGGCCGAAGGTCGAGCCCACGGGTTGGGTAGGCGGGATAACGACGCAGCCGCTACGATCGGGGCGGTTCCTTTATACCGGCTGGGGCATGAAGAGAATCCTATCCCGACCATTGATCCCATTCGGGACGGTCGCGGCCAGCGCGCTTCGACTGGTTCAGTCGTAAACGTATATCTGTGCCCGCTCTATGCGCCACCCGCTGTTCGCAAAAGCCTTCCTTTCTGACGACCTTGCCGGCGGGCCATGACCGCACCGCATTTCTGCTGCCCGCCGCTTGTCAGAACTGTTCTGAAAACGTGCTTCGCAAAAGCGTCTGCCGGCGACGGGTTTGGAGAACCCACTGGTAGAAAGCGTGAGCATGACGCCTCGTTTGCAAGCAGCGCCGGATAATGGCGAGCACACTGGCAGATAATTTGAGCAGGTTGCCACGCGCCAGTGGCAGATAGCGTGAGCAGAAAATCTGGCTGTTTGCGAGCAGGCGCCGTTATGATTGCAAGCGCCTACAGATATTGCCGCTGGCGATCACGATCTCGATCCAGGGCCAGTGCTGTGCGACATGACGCGCCAGCGCAAAGCCGTTGATCGATCCCGGCATCTCGACATCGGAGAACAGCAGGATGGTGTTGTCGGCCTGCTCCTCCAGCAGCACGATCGCGGTATCGCCGTCCATCGCCTCATGACAGCGAAAGCCGGCGTCCTCCAGGATCAGCGTCATGTCCATCAGGATGATCGGGACGTCATCGACCGCGAGCGCGAAAGGTACGGTCGACGTGTTCATCACCTCTACAACCGCCTGTATCCATAATCGCTCCCGCGACCGGCACGATGCTGCCGCCAAATCGTTGATGGCCTGACGGAAATTCGAGGGAGAACATCGAATGCGTAGCCTGGTTGCTGTGTTCACGGTCGGGATATTCGCGATCGCGACCCCTGCCGGCGCGCAGGACATGCCCGGCGCAGTCGATCTGGGCGCGCAAGCGCGCACCCAGGTTCAGTCAGCGACTGCTCGTGGCTATGCCGAACGGGGCGGGGCGGCGACCGCGCGAGGTCCGAACGGGGTGCCACTGTCCGCTCGCGCGAAAAGCTATTGCGACAGCTATTCCGCACGGTTGCGCCAGTACGGCGCGAAGGATGGGCGAGTGATGAAGCTGGCAGCGGCCTGCCGGCAGGCAGGCTATCGCTATTGATCTCACCGCGCGATCGGCACCTGATCGATCCGCGTGGTCCAGGACGGGCTCTTGAAAGCACGCTTGGTGTCGTAGCTCTTCTGGCCAAAGCCCTCGGAGGCAAGCCGCATCGTGTTGCGGCCGAACCGCCCGTTGAGCCCGTCGATCGCGGCGAGCAGGGCAGGGGATCGCGGATCGGGCACCGCGAACAGGTCGGCCTGGTGCGCGGTCATCGGCTCCAGCCCCTCGAGCATGACGCCGCACTTGGTGTAGACGCCGCCAGTTTCGTACATGACATCCGCCATGCGGCCCGCCATACCGCCGATCACGCGCGGATCATTGGTCGCCGGCGACAGCCGCGCTATGCGCGAGGCGGACGGCGCGTTGGGCTTGAACCGGCTTCCGTGGGCAAAGGCGATCAGGCGGGTGGCAGCGAGATCCTGCGCGCGGATCTTCTCGGCCGCGCGGACCGCGCGGCGCACCATCGCCTCGCGCAGCGCCGCGACCTCGCGCACCGGCTCACCGAAGCAGCGGGTCACCGCGGTCGCCTTGGACGGGGGCGGCTCCGGCTCGAAATCGGTGCATTCGACGCCGTTCAGCTCGCGCACGAGCCGCTCCAGCACCACCGTCCCCACGTCGCGCGCGACCTCCGGGGGGAGGGCGGCAAGATCGGCCGTCGTCCTGACGCCGAGCGGTCGCAGCCGCTCGGTCATCGCTCGCGCGATGCCCCAGACCTCCTCGACCGGCCATTGCGCGAACAGGCGCCGCCGCAGCTCGATGTCGTGCAGGTCGACCACGCCCTTCCAGACCTTCTCCGACGCCTTGGCGAGGGCGTTGGCAACCTTGCTCAGCGTCCGGGTCGGGCCAAGCCCGATGCGGATCGGCAGGCCCGTCGCACGCTTGACGGCCGCGATCACGCGGTGCGCGGCCGCCACGTCGCCCAGGCCGTTCGGGAGCACCGGCAGGCGAAAGAACGATTCGTCGATCGAGTACACCTCGACCGTGCAACTGTGCTCGGCGAGGACCTGATTGAAGCGACGATTCATGTCGGCATACAATTCGTAGGAACTGCTGCGGTATTGGATGCCATGCTCGCGGACGATATCACGAATCTTGAACATCGGCGCACCCATCTTGATGTGCAGCGCCTTGGCCTCCTCGGAGCGCGCGATGGCGCAGCCGTCCCCGTTACTCAGCACGATGAGCGGTTTATCGCGCAGCGACGGGTCGAATACCCTCTCCGACGAGCAATAGAAGTTGGAGACGTCAGCGATCGCCCACATGGCGGTCAGCCCTGCAGGTTGCGCACGGAGGCGCGGACGACGCCCCACACTTCGACACTCTCATCCGCGATCACCGCGTCGTAGCGCATCCGCGCGTTGCGGGCCTCGAGGACCGGCTTGCCGTCGCGCCAGACCAACTGGCGGATCACGAAGCCCCCGTCGACCACGGCGATGACGATGCGGCCGCTAACCGGCGTGGCGTCGCGATCGACCACCACCACGTCGTCATCATAGATTCCAGCGTCGATCATGGACTGTCCGCTGACCCGGAACACGAAGCTGGCGGCGCGGTCGAGGCGCAGCAGCGCCACGAGATCGATCGCGGTTTCCTCCCAGTCCTGGGCAGGCGAGGGGAAGCCAGCGCCGGCCGCGCTCACCACCCTCAGGCGAAACGCTGGCGGCAGATCGGCGATCGGCATCGGTTGGGACAGGGGAATCACACACGCGGACATGCGCGCATGATATGCTGGATAAGAACATGAAGGGAACGAGATTTTCCTTTTGTTCTCATTTCGCATGACTCATAGAGTCATGGATGCCGATCCGCCCCGAAAACCGCTGGCTGTACCCGATCGACTGGCCGCTGCTGTCGGACCAGATCCGGTTCGTGCGGGCAGGAGGGCGCTGCGAACGCTGCCGGCGACCGCATCTTCGGCACGTCGCGCATCTGGGCGATGGGCGCTGGTGGGATAGCGAAGCGCGATGCTGGCGATCGGGAGAGGGGCGACGGGTGAAGGTCGGCGACCTCTTCGCGCTCGACGTCGTGCGGATCACCTATGTCGTGCTGGCCTGCGCGCATCTGGATCATGATCCTGGCAATAGCGCGCCGCGCAATCTCGCCGCGCTATGCCAGCGATGTCACATGCTCCACGATGCCGAGGAGCATCGCTGGCAACGCTGGTGGAATGCGTTTCGGCTGCGCGCGCTGCAGGATCTTTACGAAGATCCGCGACACGCTCGCGCGCGAGAACGACGGCGCGGCTAACTCGCGACTGACTGGCAAGCCTTAGCTGCGAAAAAGCCACGTCAGTCTCTGCAAGAACGATGCCGGAAATCTGCTAAGCCATTGATTTAACATAAGATATATTATCGAACAAAACAGGAACGTGGCTTGTGCCGGGTCGGCAACAGCGGCTTAACCAGCGGCCGAACTCTTAACTTGGCTCAATAGTCGAGGTTGCGTTTTTCCATCTGTGCGGCCGCGAGGTCCGCGACCGGACCAGCGCCTTCGGCCAGCTCGTAGATCGCTATCACAGCCCTGTCGTCGAGACGCTCGACCATTGCCTGGACCGCTGACCAGTTAGCCACGTCGAGCGCGACCGTCGTGCTTTCCTTACCGGACACGGCGATCGGCCGCATCAGCCATCTTCGACCAGCGATCGGCCGAATGCAGCATACGGTCCCGAGCATGGGGGAGAACGAGCTGCTGCGCCTCGGCAAGATCGGCCGCTGCCCTCGCGCGGTAGTCGGCTGCGGTATCGGCCATGAAGTCCCCTCAGTTTAGGCCAGCGTTCTAAAACCCTGGCCCGTTTATCACTTGCCGTTCATCCGATCGCGGACCGCCTTCGCCGGCGCGAACGTCAGCTTGCGTGACGCCGCGATCGTGATCGCCTCGCCCGTCGACGGGTTGCGCCCCTGGCGCTCTGGGGTGTCCTTCAGCTTGAACTTGCCGAACCCGTTGAGGCTGACTTCCTCGCCGGTCGCGACAGCCGCGGTGATGTTCGCAAGGATCGCATCGATGACCTTCCTGGCGTCCGCCTTTGCGAGGCCATGGGTATTGGAGAGCTGTTCGGCCAGATCGGATGTCGTCGTCATGAACACGTCCCGGTGGTGAATGATTGGACCGGCCTTAGCCCGGTTCACGTCGCGCCGCCATCGGGAGTTGCCTCCTGCGCGCTCATCTCGCCCTCATAGGGGCGGACGAGCTTCAGGGCGTCTTCATAGCTGCCGTCGAGCCATGCCGTGAAATCGCGAGGGTGAAGGATCGCCGGCATTGCCTTGGGATGCCAGGGATCGACGGTGGCGTTGGGAGAGGTGGTGCAGAAGGCATAGGCATCGCCGCGCTCGGTCGGCCGCCACAGACCGGCGAAGAAGGCGATGGGCTGGTCGGGCAGCGAAAACCACATCTGGCGGGGTTTGCCATCGTCGCCCTTCCCGCCCTCGGGATGCGGCTCGGCGAAGTGCGTGAACGGGACCAGGCAGCGCCGATCGGGATTGGCGATCGACGGCTTCCACATCGACGATGAGAGATACCGCGCATTGGTGACGAACTTGTCCAGCTTGACCGCCGGGTCGCGCTTGCTCGCTACCTTGGTCGGGAAGCCCCATTCCATCGCGATCGGCTCAAGCGGGCGGTTACCCTCCCCTGCCCGCCTGACGACCAGTCCGTAGCGCGCTGTCTTCTTGCCCGTCGGGAAGATCTCGCGCGGCACCGGGTAGGTCTCGTCCTCGGGATAAGGCGGCTCGAAACCGACCGCCCGCATCACCGCGGCCTGTTTGGCGCTCAGCCGATATCGGTTGCAGATCGGTCCGGCTCCTTCATCGTGCCCAGGCTAGAAGAACTCCCGGCCACCGCGATACTCGCGCCAGGCATTATCCCATTTCGTGCCAACGTCGCCACTCACCGGCCGCGCGCCGACGTCGAATCCGGCCATCACGTCGTCGATATGCGGTGCCGGCACCGGAATGTTGAACGGCGCGATCCTACGCGCCTTCAAGTGCCAGACATAGGCGAGCTCGTGATCGGTGACCGGCGCGGCCTTCCCCCACGCCACGTCCTGGAACTGGCGCTGCGCCGCGCTCCTCGGCCGACGCTCGCGCAAACGCAGCGCATCGTAGAACAGCAGATGCTCGCGCAGCAGCGCCTCGTAGCGTTCGATCGTGCGCGGGTTTTCGCCGTCCTGCTCCACCGTGCCCACTCCGTCAGTACGGGTGAAAATCCTCGCCAAACTCAATCCGATATGCTAGACTTTGCAAGCCTAATTCTGACCATCACGGTCAGCCACGGATTGAGGAAGGAGCGGCCATGTTGAACCACGAAACTGGCCAGATGGACTGGGGCAGCACTGCCAACCATTCGCTATACTTCAACCCTGATAATTTACTCGATCCAATGACGCACCGTGGGCGGGAGCTAATCACCGAGGGTTCTACCAGCACTGACAGCGACGATATATCTTTCCCCAATGCTGACGGTCCTGCGTGGCCTTTGTTCTTGATCGCGGCGCTTATTATCTGCGGATTTTTTCTCTCACCTTTCAGTTCCTAAGCTGAAATCTACGCGGGTCGACCGGAGCGCCATCTTTCCACAGTTCGTAGTGAAGATGCGACCCGGTCGATTTTCCGGTGCTGCCAACACGCCCGATCACCGCCCCAGCCTGGACGGTACTTCCAACCTGAAAAGCCGACCGATCCTGCATGTGGAAGTATTTGCTCTGTGAGCCGTCGCCATGCTGCAGGACTACATAATTGCCGGCGCCGTTGGCCTGGAAGTCGTTTCGTATGACCTGACCCGAGGCTGGCGCACGGATTTCTGTCCCTGCTGGTGCTGCAATATCCACGCCACGGTGATGCCGTCCCGGCTCGCCGGTGACCGGGTCAATCCGACCACCCATTCCTGAACTCAGCCGCCCAGAGATCGGCAACATTGCCCGCTCACCGCGGGGGACTTCGTATACATGGCTGGTGCCAGCGCCTATACCGAGGTTGTCACGGACCCAGTTGCGCGCGCCCTCGACACCGGGAAGTGTCGTCGTGATCCACGCGTCGTTGCGCTCCCGGACATGGTCACCGAGCTGACCCGCCGTCCCTCTCGCGTCGTCGACGCCGTTGCCGACCTCGAACGCGCCGCGCGTGATGCGCGCTGATGCGTTCGGAATCGCGTCAGCGACATTGCCGGCCAGATCGAGATCGCGCGAACTCTCGCGGATCGATACATCCGGCCCTTGCGCCCTGACGCCGGCGGCGCGCTCATTACCCCATTGTTGTACTGCACCCGGTGTCGCCGATGCAGGGCCATGCAGCTGCCCGGACAGGCGCTCAGGCACGCTTACACCCAATTCGTCGCGGACCGATGCAACGCGGCGCTCCATGAACTCACCAAGCAGGATATCGCGCACCTGTTCCTGTTGCGGGGTGCGGGGCATCACCATCCCCGGCGTCCACCCGAACTGCGACAGCGTATCGTCGCCTAGCAACCGCTCCTGAGCGTACACTACAAACTCCTGGCTCTCGTTCCGGTTGAGCGACCAACCCCGCGCCGAGGCCTCCCTGACATCATTGCTGACGCGCTGGAACGTCTCTTCGGCTCGAGTTGCTTCCAACGACGCCGACCGCGATTCCCCGACGCTTACGCCCAGCTTCTGCGACAGCGACCGAACCTCGCTATCTCCGCTCGTGCTGGTTTCGCGCATGAATTCATCGCGAGCTGAACGAGCCTGCGTCGTATTCGTTTCTTTGGTAAGATACTCTTGCAATTCGCCCAACGCTTGGTCGCTAGAAACTGTTCTGCCAGTATTTTCAGCTGACATGGACGAAAGCTTCAGTCCCAGACCAGCCTTGCCAGACAGTCCCCACTTTTTGATCAGATAATCGATTCCTGCATGACCGTCGCCTGTGGTTTGCGATATCCGCGCCACTTGCTGGCTATCGGCCTCACTAAAACCAAAGCGGCTCGTAAGGCCGTGCGAAAGACTCCTCGATAGATCAGTCATTCGAGCGACACTGTTATTGAACCCAGACCCCGTCTCGGTCGAACTTCCCCGACGATGCTCAGCGGCCGACAGCAGATCCGTCGCCGTCGTCGCCGTCGCGTTCCACGACTGCGAGGCGGCGCTACGAAGCGACTGAGTGTGCGTCTGCCCGTCCGAGAGCGCGCGGCTCATGCTGCTGTCGAACCCTGCGGTGCGCGTCGGCGTGAACGCGAGGTTCGAGATGCCCTGGCGCGTGTCGAACGCATTGGTCCCGTCCGCGAAACCGTAGGTCACGCCACCGTCGGCGTTGGTGAACGTGCCGACCGAATAGCCCGAATTGAACTTGGGCTGATCGTCGAACTTGTTCGCCTGGGTCATGCCCGACGTGAGGTTCTGGAACGAGGTGTTGCCATACGAATAGTTGCCGGTGGTGCGCTCGGTCGCCGCCTGCTCGGCCGCGCTGTGCGCCGGTTGCAGCATCGAGGTCGCATGCCCCGCGATCGCCATCGCCCCGCGCGCCATGCCGCCCGCGATGAACGGCACGCTCATCATCAGGAAGCCGGCGAGCGTCGAGATCGATTCATTGACGCTCGCCATTCCGTCGGAGACCAGCAGCGTCGGCCCGGTCGGCGATGCTGCATGATAGAGGCTCGCCGCCCTGCTCATCACGAACATGTGCAGGATCACGTAGAGCGGCCCCCACGACGCGAGGTAGAAGAACCCGGTCGCATAGCCCTTGAGCGTCTGCAGGCCCGTCCTGGGGAACAGGAACAGCGGAAACAGCACCGGGAACATCGCGTAGAACACGACCGTCAGGACGATGCCGAGGAGCGGCACCCAGGTCATCGCCTGCGTCGCGATCGAGGTGTAGGTGTTCTTGGCCTGTGCGTCCGCGCGCTGCGACGCATAGGCATCCCAACCGGCATCCGAGAAACTCTCGCGCGCGGCCAGGAACGCGTCGATCATCGAGATCTGCTTCAGGTAGGAATAGGCGTCGGTCGGCGACCCGTGCATCTGCGCCGCCACGATCGGCAGGTCATCGCGGATGCGCTGGGCCGCGACCGTATCGGCGATCCCGGGATATGCACTCTTCGCGAACGGCAGCAGATCCTTGTCGTAGGCAGCCTGCCACTGACCATCCATCCGCGAATAGGCTTCGTTGCACGGGATGATCGAGTTTTCGGTGGTGCCCGGACCGGTCGAGGTAATCCACCGCTGGCTGCGCGCCGGCGACCCAGGTCCGATCGATTGCCACAGATTGTTCGTCTTGGTGAGATCGTCCATCGCCTTGAAGCCGAGCAGCACATCATAGAAAGTGCACTGCTTCAGGTGCTCGTCGAGGTTCGCGCGGAACACGCTGTCGGTAATCTGGAACGTGCGCGCCTTGTCCATCAACCGCGCGCCGTAGATCATGCCGTTGTTGGTCAGCGCGAGCGCGTTCGGCATCACGAACACGGTCTCGGCCGAGCGCGTCATCCAGTCGCCGACCTGGCTGGTGAAGGAGGCCATCACTCCCAGACCCAGCGGCACATTGTCCACCACCGCCGGCGCGAGCGCGGGGTTGATCCGGTCGGTCACCTTCACCGTGACGGTCGGGACCATCAGCATCATGTAGATGAGCGTCGACTGCAGGAACCAGTTGAACCACGCCCGCCAGTCGAGCGAGAAGGCGACGACGAACAGCGAGTAGATGAAGCCCATCACCATCACAACCTGGAGCATCGAGCGATAGCCCCCGCCCCCGGTCCATGCCGCGACCGCGTTGAAGACGTTGACGATATATTCGCCCCCGCCGATCGTGAAGACTTCGAGCATCGCCGTCGCTCCCTTGCCGCCGCGTTACCGCAAGCCCTGAGCGCTGAGCCCGCGTCCGAACCGGAGCGATGCCGACAGCTGCGGGCTCATGGTGTTCTTGAGGGTGGATTCCATGAACTGGGTGTATTGGATCACCCGGTAGGTATTGGAGATCTGCCCGGCCATCTTCTCGCTGCGCCGCGACAGCTCGGTCTTCACGCTGTCGACCTGGGCGCGCCACGCCTTGAATTCGTCGGTCGAGACGAACTTCGCGCCCGCCTGCGCCTGCGAGATCGTGTCCAGCATCCGGTCGAGCATCGACATCAGCATGTCGATCGCGACCATCTCGGCGAGCGTCGCGCGATCGCCGCCCGACAGGCCCATGTGCGCCGCCTCGTTGACGACAAGGATCTTGTAGAGCGGGATCGAGGTCATGCCCAACAGCGCGATCTCATCGCCCGACAGCGCGGCATTTGACCGGATCTTGCCCGACATGCTGTCCATCGCCTTGAGGACGCGCGTACGCAGCGCCTCGTTGGTCGAGATGCTCAGCTTGGTAGGCGTGGGCTTCAGACACCCCTTGTCGTCAGTGGTGTCGCACTGCCACACGTCAGTCGGCGCCGAGGCGGTGCCGTCGAGCAGCGCCTGATAGGTGTCCCAGCTGGCCGGCGCGATGAACTGGAACGCGCCCATGCTGTCCTTGGCCTTGGTCGCATCGTAGATGATCGTACCGACCATCGTCATGAGGAACTCGGCATATTCGCGGGACGGCTTGGTCGCGCTCTTGGCGTTCAGCGCATACCAGGTGTAGTTCTTCGACTGGACCAGCTCGGCATCGTCACCGGCCTTGGCGATCGTCGACTCCCGCTCGCCCTTGTTGGTGCAGCCGTGACGCGCCGCGGCCGCGTCGGAGAAGAAGCCCTTCGCCCCGCCGACCTGCTGACAGATCGTCGAGGACGCCCCGTCCATCGCCGGCCACAGCGAGCCGATCGCCTGCTGCGCCGCCTCGCAAGAGGACATGTTGAACGCGTTCAGCTGCTGCACGCGCTGGCTCATGTCCTTCATCACCCCGCCGATCTGCGCGGAGATGCTGTCGATCGCGAGCTGGAACGCGAAGCCGATCGCGTTGTTGGCGGTCGCCTTCAGCATCGCCACGATCTCATCGGCGTTGATGAACGAGAACGACCCCGCGAACAGGTCGATGCCGCCACAGCCGCCACGCGCGCTGGGAAGCGCGACGCTGACCGGGTTGATCGACTTCTGCGGAAAGCGGCTCCACAGCGAACCACCCGAATAATAGCCCGCCGACTGACCCTGGAAAGCGGTCGGGCCGGTCACGTTCGCGGCCGCGCCCGACTTGTTGAAATAGCTGTTCATCTCGCCCTGGACGTCGGCCATCGCCGGCGTAGCGACGAGACCTCCAATCGCGAGGATCATGCTGGCCTGCGCGAGAACCGCGGCGCAGAAGCGGACGATCGAGCGGACCATCAGAAGTCACTCCCGGGCTTGACGCTGGTCAGTGTGAAGATGCGGTTCATCACTTCGTCGGCCGCCATCACGCCGTAGCCGATCGGCATGGGCTGCTTGGTGACAGTGTCGAACAGCACAAGCGCGGGCACCTGCTGGCCGCGCATGCCCATCGCCTTGTACTGGCCGGTGTCGACCGTATAGTTCGGGAAGGCGCGGGTCGGCCCGCCATCGAGCGAGATTGCCATGACGGTCAGGCCGAAGCGATCCGACACACTGCGCATGATCGGCCCGAAGGTTTCGCACGCAGCACAGGCCGACGAGTAGAAATAGAACACGCCGTACCGCTGCGAGATCCGCGACAGCACGCGCTCTCGATCCGCATTACGGCTATCGAGCCAGGTCCGCTTGCCCAGCTGGTTGACCGGGCGCTGGAGCGTGTAGTCGAGGTCCGGGTTCTGCCAGATCGTACGCTGCCACATGTCCGCGAAAGAGGAGGCACGATCAAGCTGCTCGCGCTGGAAAGCGATATAATGGCTGATGTTCTCGGGCGTCGGCTCGAGGATCGCCCGCGCCTTCAGCTCCTCCAGCTGCTTCGAGATCGCCGCAAGCTGCTCGGCCGAGGACCGCGCGGGCTGCGCCGATCGCTGCTCGGCGGGCCTGGCCTTCGGCTTGTCGCAATAGAACCAGGTGCCGAGCCGCCGCTCGCGGCAGTAGAAGTCGTCCCCGGTCTGCGCCGCGACGCGGTCGGCCGATCCCAGATCGTCCGCGCTGCCATAGCTGTCCTGGCCGCCATCGCGGCCGTCGTCACCGGCATCGCGCGTGGAGGACACCGAATCCGGCAGCGGCGTCAGGTCCTGCGCCGTCGCCGGCGTCAGCACGGGCGACGCGACCGAGAGGATGAGAGCGAGGGTCAGGGCCTTGCGCATGTCAGTCGTCCTTCTGTTTCTGCTTTTCGCGATCTTCCTGTTCGCGGCGGGTGAGGTAGGATTTGAGCGTCCCGAGGAGCGACGGCTCCTGAAGCGACACGAGCTGCGCCATGTCGTCTGCGAGGATGCGGAACAGGTTGCCGTACACCCCGATGATGAGGTTGCGGGCGTGCCGGCGCGGGTAGAGCGTCTCGCCCCGGCGCAGGATGAGGTTGGCGCGGATCAGCCGCGCGATCGTCGGTTCGAGATCGGCCACGCACAGCTTCGTATCGAACCAGCTGTCGAGCGTCGGGATAAGGAACCCGGCCGGGTGCGGTCCGGCGCGCAGGAGCGCGATCAGGACCGCAAATTCCGCGACCGACAGGTCGGGAAAGGGACGATGGTCCGACAGTTGCGTCACGCCGGTCATTTGCTCTTCTTCGCGTCGTAATAGGCCTTGATCCGCTCCTGGATCTGGCGCGAGGTTTCGATCTCGTCGGGCAGCTTCGCGGCGTCGACGAACTCGGCATAGACCTCGGTGAAATCCATCACCGACAGGTCGAGCCGCGAGAATTCGTCGAGCGTGAACCCCTTGCAGGTTTCCTTCTTGGCGCTGCCCCACGGCTTGTTGATCTGCGGGCGTCCCTGTTCCTGCAGGATGCGCGACAGCTTGCTTTCGAAGCAGCAATAGGCCGTCGATTTCGATGTGCAGATGCCCAGCACCTTGTCCGAGCAATAGTCGCCCAGCTTGTGGCACATCCCCATGCGGTCCTGCACGTCGAGAAGCTTCTCGTCGTTCGAGCACATAAACATGGTGAGGAATGGCGTCGCGAGCGCGGCGATCGCCACCGGCCCGCCCGCGATCGCGGCCGCGCCGGCAGCCGTGGTGATGAGGCCCGACGCCTTGCCAGCGCAGCAGTTGACCAGCCCGAACACCGGCTTGTGGCAGGTCTGCCGCTTGCCCGAAAACAGCGTCAGCGTATCAGGGTCGAATTCGGCATTGGCCTGGCCCAGCGCGTGCAGCCCGACCACGGCGTCCTTGAACTCGGTCGATGCCTCGCGCTCGACCGGCTCACACTCACCGTCGATGCAGTAGACGTCGTCACCACAGATATATTGCTTTGGATCGTTCGTCGGAGGCGACGGAACCGGACATTTGTAGACCTTCGTGGTTACCTGGCACGCACCAACCTGCGGATCGTCGAGGCACTCGTCACGCAGGAACGTGCATTTTCCGCCGTTCTCCAGATCGCTGCAATCGGACGCCTGGGTGATGCGCTGGCAGGTGAACGGGCGCGACCACGCCCAGCACGATGCCGTGACCGACACACCGTCAATGATCCGCGTCTCAGGCCCCTCGGTGCAGACCTCCGGTCCCGTCGCGGTGCAGGCGGTGTCGGCCACCAGCGCCGGACAGCTTCCCTCGTTGCGCTTTAGCGTGATCTCGCGCGTACCTTCCTTCCTGAGATACACTGTGCCGGTCGCGTAATTCTGGTGCGCCGGGATCTCCGCCTGGGGGATTTCGGCCGAGCACGAATAAAGCTGCGCGGTGGTGCGCATTGAGGACAGGCTCTTGCACCAGCGACGATAGTCTTCGACGTTGCCGCCGCCCGCCCCCAATTCGATCTGCGCATCGCAGATATGCGGCGTCCCCGCCTCGACCCGGCAAATGCCGGCACTGACCTTGGCCTGCATCACGCTGTTGCGGGCGAACCCGTTGCCCTCGTTCTGGTCGCGCACGCCGTAGTAGAAGTACCGCAATGTATCGACGATTACCGGGTCCATCCTGCCCGTGCAGGTCGCCGGGGTTTCCTCGAGCTTCGCGCCTTTGTTGCAGGTCGCCTCGTAATAATCGGTGGTGCCATTGGGTGGCAGCGGCTTGCAGCTGCTTTCCGTGCCGCCCACCGACTGACCGGCGAGATAGCTGTTCGGGTCCTTCTCGACGTCCTGCGCGCGCGTGAGATCGCCGGCAGGCACAGTCACGACTTTGCGGCCCGGATCGGTGACGAGCTGCCACGCCTCGTTCGCGCCTGCAGCCGACCCGCCCGCGGCGATCAGCGCATCGGGATCGTCGGCATAGGCTTCGCCGGGCTGCGGGCCGCTGCTGAAGCCCGGGATGGTGGAGGGCAAATCGGTCGAGGAGATGATGCCGCCCGAAGCCTGACGCGCCGGCGTCGCGAGGGCCTTCGCCTCGGCGCGTCAGGCTTCGGGCGGCATCATCTCCTCGACCGATTTGCCCTCCAC
>NZ_LSIS01000398.1:0-23328 GCF_001556365.1 Blastomonas sp. CCH1-A6
GCCGTGAACACGGCAGATTCGATGATCGGGCACCGCGATGCGCTGTTCGTCCAGCGCCGCCGTATCGCGCCCGACGATCATCGCGACCGCTGCGCGCGCTCCGCCAAGATCGCCGCCCAGCAGTGGTCGGGCGACAGCGCGGACGTGATCGTCGAGGCTGCGCTGCGCCAGGCCCGTAGTGGTAATGGCAACGACGACCAGCACGGCCGCCCCCTCGCCTGCCCAAGTTTCGGCGAGCCACCCGATCGCCGCCGCGCCGCCCGCCACGAGCAGCACCAGCAGCCCCCCCATCGCCCGGCGACGCACAGGGCCGCCATGGTTCCACCGGCGTTCGAGCGAGGCAATGCCAGCACCGATCCAGGTCACCGGGTGACCGACTGCGCCGAACATCCAGGCGGGATAACCGATCGCGGCTTCGGCGATCAGCGCGAGCAGCAGCTGTTCGGGCCGCGCCAGCATGGTCAGCGCGCCATGCTCGACGTGACGATGAAGCGCTCGCCATCGGGGGTGGTGCCGATCTCGGCGGCGACACTATAGGTGGCCGCGATCCGCTCGGGCGTCAGCACCGCATCGGGCGCGCCCTGCGCGATCGCCTCGCCATCGCACAGCAGCAGGATCTCGTCCGCCACGCGGAGCGCGTGACCCAGATCGTGGAGCACGACGATCACCCCTGCCCCGCCGCGCGCGACATCGCGCAGGCATGCCAGCGTCTCGAGCTGGTGCGCAGGATCGAGATTGGCGAGCGGTTCGTCGGCGAGGAGCCATTGCGGCTCGCCCGCCAGCACCCGCGCCATCAGGACGCGCGCGCGTTCGCCGCCCGAGAGCGCAGTCATCGTGCGGCTGGCGAAGCGGGCAGTATCGGTCGCCTTCATCGCGCGCGCCACCGCCTGGCGGTCCGCCTCGGTCTTGCCCCAGCGCGGGCGGTGCGGATAGCGGCCGAGCGCGACCAGCGTCGCGACATCCACGTCCCAGTGCACGTCGCCGCCCTGGGGTAGCAGCCCGATCTGCCGTGCCAGATCGCGCAGGGCAAAAGTCGAACGCGGTTGTCCACCGAGCAGCACCTGCCCCTCATCCGGGGTGTGGAGCCCGGCGAGGCAGGCGAGCAGGCTCGACTTGCCCGCGCCATTGGGGCCCAGCACGGCGGTAACGCGCCCTGGCGCGAATGCGGCGCTGATCGGTCCCAGCACGCGCCGCCCGCCCAGGCGGAGCGTGATGCCCTCGACCGCGAGCACGCTCATGCGAACCTCCGGCGCATCCGCAACAGCAGGACAAGGAAGAACGGTCCGCCAAGCATCGACATCGCGATGCCGAGCCGCAATTCGCTGACGGTCGGGATCGCGCGCACCAGGCTGTCGGCAAGCAGCAGCAGCAGCGCGCCCGCCAGCGCCGAGGGCAGCAGCACCGCCGAGGGCCGGTTGCCGACAAAGGGCCGGACCAGATGCGGCACGATCAGCCCGACAAAGCCGATGATCCCCGCCGTCGCCACCGATGCGCCGACGCACAAGGCGACGCCAATCACGATCAGCAGCTGCAGCCGCCGGGGATCGACGCCCATCGACCGCGCGGCGGACTCGCCCAGCGTCAGTGCATCGAGCGTGCGTCCCGTGAACGCCAGCAGCAGGCACCCCAGCGCGAGCAGCGGAAGGGCAAGCCGCACGTCGTCCCAGCTGCGATCGGTCAGCGCGCCCATCAGCCAGGTCACGATCTGGGCGGTGGCAAAGGGCGTGGGAGCGAGGCTGATCGCCAGCGCCGTCATCGACCCGGCCACGCTCGAGAGGATCACCCCCGCCAATGTGAACACGATGATGCTGCCCGACTGACCGACGAGCAGCGCGAGCAGCGCCATCGTGATCGCGGCCCCCGCCAGCGCGGAAGCCGGCAGCAGCCAGGGCGCGGCGGCATAGCCGAAATAGAGCGAGATCACCGCGCCCAGCGCCGCGCCCGAGGACACGCCGAACAGTCCGGGATCGGCCAGCGGGTTGCGCAGATAGCCCTGCATCGCCGCGCCCGACAGGCCCAGGCCCGCCCCCACCAGCGCGGCCAGCACCGTGCGCGGCAGGCGCAGCTCGGCGATGATCGGCCAGCGCGGATCGCCCGCGATCCACGCGTCGAGCGGGATCCAGACCTTTCCGGCCATCAGCGACAGCAGCATCGCCGCGAGGATCACGACGCAAAGCCCAAGGTTGAGCGACAGCGACCGGCTCATAGCGCGCGCCTGATCCGGGCCAGGTGCGCGACCGCGTCGATGATTGTCGGGCCGCCGCAGTGCAGCAGGCGCTCAGGATAACGTCGCACGGCAATCGCCTGGAGCAGGCCCGCCAGCACCGGATGGCGCAGCATCCGGTCGCTGCTGTCCTCTGCTCCGACCGACAGCAGCACCTGTGGGGGGCGGGCGACCAGATGCTCGAGCGGCAGGACGTCCCATTGCTTCAGGCCGTAATCGCCGCTCATGTTGCGATAGCCGGTGCGGCTGAGCAGCTCGCTCGCCAGCGTGCCCTCGCCCGGCACCAGCCCGCCGCCCTGCCAGATTAGCGCGGCGGGCGCGGGGCCATGCTGCACCGATGCTGCGCGAACGGCCGCATCGATCCGCGCCACCAGTTGCTCGCCGCGCTGCCGCTGATGGACCGCCGCTGCGATCGTGCGAATCTGCGCCTCGCTCTCGGCGATGCTCTCGGGCACGCCGATCTGCACCAGGCGGATGCGCATCCGGTGGAGCGCGGCGATGGTCGCCGGGGCCACGTGCGCACCCGCGATGACGATGTCCGGGGCCTCAGCGACCACCTCTTCCGCCGTGCCCGAGGTCGCCGCAAAGCGCCGGGCCTGGTCGAGCGGAATCGATGTCGCGCGCGGGTCCTGCGAATAATGGCTGATCGCGGCGATTTGCCCGGGCTCTGCCACCTGCATCAGCACCGCATCGACGCACGGGTTGATAGAGACGACCCGGGGCCGCGTTGAACCTGCGTTGCGTGCGTCATCCTGCGCGGCGCGGTCAGCCGCCTGCGAGGCGCAGCCCGCGACCGCAACCGCCAGCACCAGGGCGCAGGCGCGGATCAATATTCCACGCCCTTCTGCGCCTTGAACCCGGCCTTGTACGGATGCTTCACCTCGCCGAATTCGGTAACCAGATCGGCAATGGCAATCAGCTCCGGCTTCGCGCTGCGCCCGGTGATGCAGATATGCTTGGTCAGCGGGCGGTCATTGAGAAACGCCACGATCTCGTCGATCGGCAGCGTATCCTGCCGCAGCACGATGTTCAGCTCGTCGAGGATGATGAAGTCATAATCGGGGTCTAGGATCAGCTGCTTCGAGCGTTCCCAGGCCGCACGCGCCGCCGCGATGTCCTTTGCGCGGTCCTGCGTGTCCCAGGTGAAGCCCTCGCCCATCACCTCGAAGGTCAGCAGATCGGGATTGGCCTGGAAGAAATTCTTCTCGCCGGTCTCCCAGCTGCCTTTGACATATTGCACGATGCCGACCTTCATCCCCCAGCCCAGCGAGCGGATCGCCATGCCGAAGGCGGAGGAGGACTTGCCCTTGCCGTTGCCGGTATGGACGATCAGCAACCCACGCTCCAGGGTGCGGCGCGCCTGCATGCGTTCGCGCACGGCCTGAACGCGCTTCATCCGCGCATTGTGGCGGGCGAAATCCTCTTGCGTGTCGGTCATGTCATTCTCCAGCCGCTAAGGGCTTCGTCCAGTCTCGCCCAATCGCTCTCGTCACGCGGAAGTCCGATCCGCAGCCAGCAGGGTTCGTAATCGAACGGCCGGGTGAGCACGCCCGCCTGCGCCAGATAAACGAACAGGCGGTCTCGGTGGCGGACGGAGACGAGCGTGAAGAATGCGGTGCACCCGACAATCGCGATTCCATGCCGGGTCAGAAGTTCGACCAGCCGCTGCGATGCGGTGGCCAGTCGCGCCCGCTGTGCGATTTGCCATTCCGCATCGCTGTAAGCCGCCAGCCCGGTCGCCAGCGCCGGACCCGAGATGGGCCAGTCGCCGATCAGCGCGCGCAGCTCGGTTCCGATCTCTTGCTGCGCGACCACGAAGCCCAGGCGCAAACCTGCCAGCCCAAAGAACTTGCCGAAGGACCGCAGCACGATCAGTCCCGGCCAATCGCTGCCCGCCAAGCTGTTTGCCGGGTCCGCATCTGCGAAAGCTTCGTCGACGATTACATGGCCACCGCGCTTGGCTACAGTCAACGCCGCCCATTCCAGCAACAGAGGATCGGCAACAAGACCATCAGGGTTATTCGGCCGGGCAAGCACAAGAACGTCATGAGCAGGTGCCATGAGCCCGATATCGTCGAATGCGCATGCCGCTGGCTTGTAAGCGCCCCACATTGCTGCATGATCCGAATAGCCCGGCCGGACAATGGCCGCGCGGAAAACGAAGGATCTGCGTCCCAGCATCAGCCCGAGCAACCGCATCGCAAGGTCACTTCCGGGCACCGCTACGACCCGTTTCGGGTCCACCCCGAATGAGACCGCGGCTGCCGCTTCCAGCTTCGCAAGGTCGCCCGGATCAGGCAACTGCTCTGCTGCTGCGGCAGTCAGGGAGACCGGGTAGGGCCATGGCGCGATCCCCGTCGACAGATCGGTCCAATTCTCAATATGCGGAAAGGCCGCGCGCGCGAGATCGATCCGCCCGCCGTGACGGGCGAATTCGCCGACCAGCGCGCGGGGCGTGCCCTGCATCAGTAGCTCAGCCGCACGCCGACATAGCCGGCGCGGCCCGGCGTACCATAGCGGAACACCGTCTCGTAGCGCTCGTCGAACAGGTTCTCGATGCGCCCGTACAGCTCGATGCGGTCGGTGATCGGGAACGCCGCGCGCAAGTCCGCAAGCACATAGCCTTCGACCTTGCGGCTGTTATTGGCATTGTCGAAACTCGTACCGACATGGGTCAGCGTGATCCCGGTCTCCAGCCCGAAGCTCCAGCGGTAATCGAGCAGCGCGGTGACGCTGTGCTGCGGTCGCCGGACGAGCTGGCGGCCGAAATTGACATTGCCGGGCGACCGGTTGGTGGCGTCGGTATAGGTATAGTTCGCCTGCAGTCGCAGCGCATCGACCGGCTGCATCATCAGGCCAATCTCGACCCCTTCGGCGCGCGCCTTGGACACATTGTCATAGGTGCCCGAAGGACGCCCGGCGCAGATGCCGGTGCGCGGCAGCGGGCACGAGATGAAGATGATCAGATCGTCGGAATCGCGGCGGAAATAGGTGGCGCTGGCCTGAAGCCGTCCCTCGACCAGATCCTGCGTGATGCCGGCATCCCACCCCTTCGAGCGCTCTGGACTCAGCAGCCGGTTACCGAAATCGCTCTGCAGCTGGAACAGCGAGGGTGCCTTGAACCCTTCGGCATAGCTGGCGCGCAGCGTGGTGCCGGTCGCCGCAATCGCGTAGACGCCGCTGGCCCCCAGCGTCGTCGCGCCGCCGAACCGGTTGTGATCGTCATGCCTGACGCCGCCGGTCAGCGTCAGGCTCCGGACCGGGCTGGCGACGAGCTGCGCGTAGACGCTGTCGATCCTGGCGCGGCCGATCGAGGGCACCGCGCCGAAGCTGCTGCTCGAAAAGCGCGAGGTCTCGCGCTCGAGCCCGCCGGTCAGCTGCCATCCCTCGGCAATGTCGAAAATGCCCTGATATTCGATGCGCTCGTTGCGGCCATGGCCGGCAAAGGTCTCGCTCGGCACGCCGTCGAGCGCGATGCTGCGCCGCCGCGTATCGGTATAGGCATAGCCCAGCCGGTTGCGGAAGCGTCCGTCGAACAATGCCGCGTTGATCCCGGTATAGCCAACGAACTCGCGGGTGCGCGATTCCTCGTTCACGTCGCCAAAGGCAAAGCTGGGCGGCGGAAAGCCGTCGATATTGACCCGGCCTTCGGAATACCAGCCGCGCGCATCGACCGACAGCCAGTCGGTCAGCGCCAGGTTGAAATTGCCGTTCGCGCCGTAATTGCGGTAACCGTCCTTCTCGGTGCCGCCGCGCGCCTCGCTGAAGGCCGAAATACCGTCGGTGCGGAAATAGCCCGCGCCGATACTGGCCGATAGCGGCCCTGCCTTGCCCGACACATTGCCGACCAGCTGGCCGGTATCGCGATAGCCATATTCGCCACGCAGGTTGACACTGAGCTGCTCGGTCGGCTGGCGCGTGATCATGTTGACGACGCCACCGATCGCCTGGCTGCCCCACAACACCGAGGACGGGCCGCGCAATACCTCGATCCGATCGATATTGCCGACCAGCAGGTTGCCGAAATTGAAGCCGCCGCCGGGCGACGAGGGGTCGTTGAGCTTGATGCCATCGACCAGAGCCACGGTCTGGTCGCTTTCCGCACCGCGGATCGAGACCGATGTCGACGTGCCGATGCCGCCGTTGCGCACGATGGTGACGCCCGGCACGGTGCGTAGGATGTCGGCAACGGCCTGGGTCTGCCGACGCTCGATCTCCGCGCTGTCGAGCACGGTGATCGACTGGCCTACCTTGTCGAGCGATTGCGCCGTGCGATTGGCGGTCACCACGATGACCGGCTCGCGCGCGCCGGCGCCCGCTGCAATGTCCTGCGCGAAGGCGGGAGTGCTCACGCAGGCGCAGACGGCAAGCGTGGATAGGGTGTATTTCAAAAATGCATCAGGCATGGCTATCCCCTGTCAAAACAACAAGGGGTTACACGCGCCGATGGCACGACGGATCAGTCGCTGGCTTGTCACCCGCGCGCGAACCCCGACCGATGTCGTCACGCGAGGATGAACCTCGATCACGCTGAACACCCCGTCCGCGCAAAGGACCGACTGCGTCAGGCAGGTCTCCTGGCTCCCGGGTCATCGCATTCGCCCCGCCTTCCCGGAGGCCGAGGCCTCCAGTGGCATATCAGGGCGACCGCTATCCGGTCACAGTTGCGGGGACAGCCGCGGATTACAGGGGTTTATCCCTGCTTCCGCGTTCCCTATTAATCCCATCTCTGGGAACCTGTCGCGTAGCCGCATTATTGCGAGTGAAAACGCTTTGCAAGGGAAATGGGTCGATGCGGTGCTGACATTCATCTTGGGCGGTGCCCGCTCCGGCAAGAGCGCGCGGGCGCAGGCACTGGCAGAGAGCCAGTCGGGCAAGCTCGTCTATCTGGCCACGGCGCAGGCTTTTGACGATGAGATGGCCGACCGGATTGCGCGGCACCGGCAGAATCGCGGACCGCGCTGGCGCACCGTCGAATGCCCGATCGACCTGCCAGAAGCGATCACGCGCGAGGCCGCGCCAGGCCGCGTGCTGCTTGTCGACTGCCTGACGCTCTGGACGAGCAACATACTTTTAAACGAACTGAATTTCCCCGCAGTGTCGAAGCAGCTGATGGATGCACTTCTGGCGGCCAAATCGCCGATAATATTGGTCAGCAATGAAGTCGGGATGGGCATCGTCCCGGACAATGCGCTGGCGCGCCGGTTTCGCGACATGGCGGGACGGCTCAATCAAGACATCGCCGCCATCGCGGATCGCGCCGAGATCATGTTTGCGGGACTCGTCGTGCCGCTCAAAGGGTGAGCATAGAAGCTCAGAAGCCTCAGCAACAGGCTGTGGCGGAGTGGACGAAGCCATGATCACTGGTGAGCCGAAAAGGCACCCCGGGACCGCCATTCTGGCCAGCCCCGGGGCATGAGTCTCGACGAGTCCGGCGGGACAATTCTCGTCTGGGCAAGAAGCATCTTGCTGACGGCCCGATGGCGCATGGCCTTGTGAAACATCCATGTGGATCAACGCCTTGCGACATGAAATCCTCATGAAACCCGCGCTCGGTGCCGAGTTAACAAAGCGATTTTCATGCGTTTTTCATGCCGTTCGCGGCTTTTGCCCCGCGCATTTTCACGCATCCGAGGCGCACCTGACGCTCCGCCAAACAAGGAGCTCATATGTCCTTCGATCTTGCGCTGGCCGGCGTCGTCGCCATCGGCCTGCTGGTCTATCTCGTCGTCGTCCTGATGACCCCGGAGCGCTTCTGATGGAGCGCGCATCCCTGTTCGAGCGCAAGCTGGTCATGCCGGCCCTGCGCGATTCCTTCGTCAAGCTCGACCCGCGCACGCTAGTGCGCAACCCCGTGATGTTCACGACTGCCGTGGTGGCTGCCGTCGCCACCGTGGTGATGGTGCGCAATCTGGCCATCGGCAGCGGCGATCCGCTGTTCGAGGGGCAGCTGGTCTTCTGGCTTTGGCTGACGGTGCTGTTCGGCAATTTTGCCGAGGCGCTGGCCGAAGGGCGCGGCAAGGCGCAGGCACAGTCGCTGCGCTCTACCAAGGATCAGCTTGTTGCCTTTCGCGTCGGTCAGGATGGCAAGGTCGAGGAAATTCCGGCCACCCAGCTCCATGCTGGCGATATGGTGCGGGTGATCCAGGGCCAGCTCATTCCCGCTGATGGCGAGGTCATCGCCGGGGTGGCCTCGGTCAACGAGGCGGCGATCACCGGCGAGAGCGCGCCGGTCATCCGCGAGGCGGGAGGCGACCGGTCTGCGGTGACCGCAGGCACCATGGTCATCGCCGATCAGATCGACATAAAGGTCACGGCAGAACCCGGCAGCGGGTTTCTCGACCGCATGATTGCGCTGGTCGAGGGGGCCAGCCGCCAGAAGACGCCCAACGAGATCGCGCTGACCGTTCTGCTCACCGGGCTAACGCTGATCTTCCTGGTCGCCGTCGGCACCCTTCCTGCCTTTGCCGCCTATGCCGGGGGCGAGATTGCCGTGCCGGTGCTGATTGCGCTCTTCGTCGCGCTCATCCCCACCACCATCTCGGGACTGCTCTCGGCGATCGGCATCGCAGGGATGGACCGGCTGATCCGGTTCAACGTGCTCGCCAAATCGGGCCGCGCGGTCGAGGCGGCGGGCGATATCAGCACGCTGCTGCTCGACAAGACGGGCACGATCACCATCGGCGACCGGCAGGCGAGCGAATTCGTGCCGCTGCCAGGCGTGGCCCTTGGCGATCTGGTCGCGGCTGCGCGCCTCTCGAGCTTGGCCGATACGACGCCTGAGGGCCGTTCGATCGTGGCGCTGGCGGGCGACGGCGATGCGATGCCCGAAGGGGCAGAACCCATCGCCTTCACCTCGCAGACCCGGGTAAGCGGGCTGATGATCGGCGAACGCGCGCTAATCAAGGGTGCGGTCGATGCCGTGCTGCGGCGACTGGGCGACAAGGCCGATCCGACCGCTGCCGCCGCGCTGCGTCAGGCATCCGAGGGCATTGCCCGGTCGGGCGGCACGCCGCTGGCCGTCGCCGATGGCAACCGGCTGCTCGGCGTCGTCCACCTCAAGGACATCGTCAAGGCGGGCATCCGCGAGCGCTTTGCCGAACTCCGCCGCATGGGCATCCGCACGGTCATGATCACCGGCGACAATCCGCTCACCGCCGCCTCGATCGCGGCCGAAAGCGGGGTGGACGACTTCCTCGCCGAGGCGACCCCGGAGGACAAGCTGGCGCTGATCCGCAAGGAACAGGCCGGCGGCAAGCTGGTCGCGATGTGCGGCGACGGCACCAACGATGCGCCCGCGCTGGCGCAATCGGATGTCGGCGTCGCCATGAACACCGGCACCCAGGCCGCGCGCGAGGCGGGCAACATGGTCGATCTGGACAGCGATCCCACCAAGCTCATCGAGATCATCGGCATCGGCAAGCAGCTGCTGATGACGCGCGGCGCGCTGACCACCTTCTCGATCGCCAATGACGTCGCGAAATATTTCGCCATCCTGCCTGCGATCTTCGTCGTGCTCTATCCCTCGCTGGGCGTGCTCAACGTGATGGGGCTGGCCACGCCGTCGAGCGCGATCCTGTCCGCGATCATCTTCAACGCGATCATCATTCCGCTGCTGGTGCCATTGGCGCTGAAGGGGGTGGCCTATCGACCGATGCCCGCTGCCAGCCAGCTGCTGCGCAATCTGGGGCTCTATGGCCTGGGCGGCGTGGTCGCGCCGTTCATCGGCATCAAGCTCATCGACATCGCCGTTGCCGGCCTCGGCCTGGCCTGAGCGAGAGGACCTATCATCATGCTTGCATCCTTGCTTACCGTCACGCTGATCATCGGCGGTGCCGCGCTGCTCTCCTGGCCGCTGGGCCGGTTCATGGCGGCGCTTTTCTCCGGTCGCTACGCCAAGGCCGATGGACTTTTCGCCCGCATCGCCGGTTCGTCGCAGGACCAGGACTGGAAGGCCTATTCGGTCGCGCTGCTGGTCTTCAACGCGGTAATGTTCGCGTTCGTGTTCGCGCTGCTCTCGCTCCAGCACCTGCTGCCGCTCAACCCGGACGGCCAGGGACCCGCCTCGATCCACCTCATCTTCAACACCACGGCCTCGTTCGTGACCAATACCAACCTCCAGCATTATTCGGGCGAGAGCACCTGGAGCTATCTGGCGCAGCTGGCCGGGCTGATGTGGCTCCAGTTCGTGTCAGCCGCGACCGGCATCGCCGCGCTCGCCGCGCTGGCGCGGGGTATCGCGGGCCGCCCAACCATGGGCAATTTCTTCATCGACCTGCAACGCGCCGCGTTCTGCGTGCTGCTGCCGATCGCGCTGGTCGTGGCTCTGTCGTTGGCGGCATCGGGCGTGCCGATGACGCTGGAAGGGGCAGCGCAGGTGACGACGCTGGAAGGCGCAGCGCAGACCATCGCGCGTGGCCCCGCCGCAGCCTTTGTCGCGATCAAGCAGCTCGGCACCAATGGCGGCGGCTTTTTCGGCCCCAATTCGACGCACCCGTTCGAGAACCCGACGCTCTGGGCGAATTTCATCGAGATGTTCGCGATCATCATCATCCCGATGGCCTGCGTCTGGATGTTCGGCCGGATGATCGGACGCATCCGCCATGCCGGAGTCATCTTCGGCGTGATGGCGGCGCTGCTGCTGGTCAAGATCACGGCGGTCCTTGCGTTCGAGGCTACGCCGACCCAGGCTTTTGCCGACCTGCCGATCGAACAGACTGCGGGCAATCTCGAGGGCAAAGAACTGCGCCTCGGTGCCACCACCGGCCCGCTCTGGGCGGCCATCACCACCTCCACCAGCAACGGCTCGGTCGGCGCGATGCATGACAGCCTGAACCCGCTCGCGGGGCTGGTGCCGATGGCCGGCATGTGGCTGAACGAAACCTTTGGCGGCGTCGGCGTCGGCATGATCAACATGTTCCTCTACATCATCGTCGCGGTGTTCGTGGCGGGCATGATGGTCGGTCGCACGCCGGAATATCTCGGCCACCGGATCGAGGGGCGCGAGATGCGGCTGGCAGTGCTGGCGTTGATCAGCCACCCGGTGCTGATCCTGGGCGGCACCGCGCTGTTCGCGGCGACCAGCTGGGGTGTCGATACGCTCGCCAATAGCGGCGCGCACGGCTTCTCGGAGATCCTCTACGAGTTCAGCTCGTCGGCGGCCAATAATGGCTCGGGCTTCGAGGGACTCGGCGACAACACCGCGCCCTGGAACTGGGCGACGGGCATCGTGATGCTCATCGGCCGCTATCTGCCGATCCTCGTTCCGCTCGCTATCGTCGGATCGTTGATGGCCAAGCGGCGCAGCGCCGAGAGCGCGGGCACGCTGAGCGTGGAAGGCAACACCTTTGGTATCATGCTGCTGATCACCATCCTGATCTTCGGCGCGCTCACCTTCTTCCCCGCTGCGGCACTCGGACCGATCGCCGAACATGTCACGCTGATGCGTTGAAGCCAGGCCAGACAAGGAACACCATCATGAATCATATCCTCCCCTCGCTGCGGCTGTGGATCGCGACATTGCTGATCTGCGTCCTGGCCTATGGCGCGGTTGTCCTGGGCTTTGCCCAGACCGTCGCGCCCTTCCAGGCCAATGGATCGATCATCGTGCAGAATGGCAGGCCTATCGGCAGCCGGCTGATCGCGCAGAATTTCACGCAGGATCGCTATTTCTGGCCGCGTCCCTCGGCCGCCGATTACAACGGCATGGGGGCGATGGGCAGCAACCTGTCGCCCACCAGCGACAAGCTGAAGCAGCGCGCCGCCGAAACCGTGTCGCGATACGCCGCCGCGCAGGACGATCCGATCCCGGCCGATCTTGTCGCAGCATCCGGCGGCGGGCTTGACCCGCATATCTCGCTCGCCGGTGCGCGCTATCAGGCCGGACGTGTCGCCGCTGCACGCGGTCTGCCGGTACGCAGCGTCGAGGCCGCGATCGATCGCCTCGCCTTTGCCCCCGGTGGAGCGTTCGCCCCGGACCGGATCGTTAATGTGCTCGAGCTGAATATGGCACTCGACAAGCTGGGCCGCTAAGGCTGGAAGCGATGAACGAAGCCCTTCCCGAGCGCGATGCCGATCGCTTCCTGCGCATGGCCAGGGCTGAGCAGCAGGGCAAGCTCACCGTCTATCTCGGCGCGGCCCCCGGCGTCGGCAAGACCTATCGCATGTTGCAGGAGGCCGCCCGGCGCAAGGCCGAGGGCGAGGACGTGGTCATAGGGGTCGCGGAGACCCATGGCCGGGGCGAAACCCAGGCACTGCTCGCCCCGTTCGAGATCCTGCCCCGGCGTTCGGTCGAGCATCAGGGGCACAGGCTCGAGGAGTTCGATCTCGACGCTGCGCTGGCCCGGCGGCCCAGCCTGATCCTGGTGGACGAACTGGCGCACACCAACGCGCCGGGCAGCCGCCATCCCAAGCGCTGGCAGGATGTCGCCGAACTGCTCGCCGAGGGGATCGATGTCGCCTCCACGGTCAACATCCAGCATATCGAGAGCCTGAACGATCTGGTCGCGGGGTTCACGCATATCCGGGTGCGCGAGACCATTCCCGACAGCTTTCTGGAAGACGCCGAACTGATCGTCGTCGATCTGCCGCCCGAGGCGCTGATCGAGCGGCTGCGCGCGGGCAAGGTCTATCTGCCCGACACCGCGGGCCGCGCGCTCGCCAATTTCTTCACGCCCAACAAGCTCGCCGCGCTGCGCGAACTGGCGCTGCGCTTCGCCGCGCATAATGTGGACCGCCGGCTCAGCAGCCAGCTCGAACTGAGCGGCGAGCGGGCTGATTTCGTTTCCGGCGAGCGGCTGATGGTGGCGGTCAGCCCCGGCAGAGGCGGCGCGCGCGTGGTGCGCCAGGCCAAGCGCATGGCCGATCTGCTGCACGCGCCCTGGACTGCGGTCGTCGTGGAGAGCGCGAGCGCGCGCGGCGTCGCGGGCAGCCAGCGCGAGCAGCTCGCCGACAATCTGGCACTGGCATCCTCGCTCGGCGCGTCGCTGATGACCGTCGCGGCGCAGGATGTCGGCCAGGCACTGGTCGAACAGGCGCGCGAACTGCGCGCCAGCCAGATCGTCATAGGCAAGAGCCGGCGAAGCCGCTGGTTCGAATGGCGACACGGATCGGTGGCGCAGGATGTCATCCGCCATGCCCGGAACATACCGGTGCACGTCGTTCCGCTCGACGAGGCCGACGAAAAGCCGGTGCGGGCTTATGATCCCTATTCGCAGCGCGACAATGCCATCGCCTTTCTCGCCGTCGCCGCCGTCGTGGGCGTGCTGTATCTGCTTAAGCCGTGGATCGCCCCCGGCGCAATCGATCTGCTGCTGCTGTTTCCAGTGGTCATCACTTCGATGTTCCTGCGGATGCGGGCCGGGCTCTGGGCGGCGCTTTGGGCAGCGCTGGGCTATAATTTCTTCTTTATCGAACCGCTCTATACACTATCGATTCACAGCCCGGCGGATCTTGTCACCTTCATTGTGCTGGCGACGGTTGCAGGCGTGATCGGTGCGCTGGCGGGCAAGGTGCGCCGCCAGGCCGAAACCAGCGCCGGGGTCGCCCGGCTCAATGCCTCGCTCGCCCGCTTCGCCGGGCTGATGGGTGCTCTGTCCGACCGTGACGAGACCGCCAGGGTCGCCTGTCGGGAAATCGGCAATCTGCTCGATGTGCAGGCGATGATCGTGTCGCTGGAAGACGGCGCGGTCGTCGTGCGCGGCAATGAGGACTTTGCGCAACTCGAGATGGTCGATGAGACCGCCGCGCGCTGGGCGCTGGAGCATGGCCAGACGGCAGGCCGCGACACCGGAACGCTGGCATCGGCGGACTGGCAATTCCACCCGCTCAGGACCGCACTCGGCACCATGGGGGCTTTGGGCGTGGCGCGATCGAGCAACGAGCGGGTGATCCGGCCCGATGACGCGACCTTGCTTGCCTCACTGGTCGATCAGACGGCACTGGCGCACGAGCGGCTGGTGCTGGAAGCCGAAGCGCGGCAGGTCGATGGTCTGCGCGAGCGCGACCGGCTGCGCGGGGCGCTGCTCGGCAGCATCGCGCATGACCTGCGCACGCCGCTCACCGCCGTGATAGCCGCGACCGAAGCCATCCCGGCCGAGGGCGCCTATGCCGACGAGGTGCGCATCGCGCGCAGTGAGACGCGCCGGCTGCAACGCTTCCTCAACGACCTGCTCGAAGCCTCGCGGATAGAGGACGGATCGATCGAGCCGAAATGGGAAAGCGTGGACCTGACCGACATCATCCATGCCGTGCTGCGCGATCTGCGCCAGGACCGGCCGGGAAGCCGCGTGAAGGCCAGCATCGATGAGGACTGCCCGCTGGTGCAGAGCGATCCGCTGCTGCTGCGGCACGTGCTCATCAACCTGATCGACAATGCGCTCAAATTCTCGCCGCCTGACAGCCGCGTCGATGTCGAGCTGCTTCTCCACGGCAATGCCCTGATCTGCCGCGTGGCCGACCGCGGCCCCGGCCTGCCTGCCGACCAGCACGGCATGTTCGATCGCTTCCACCGGCTCGAGGGAAGCGACCGGGTCGGCGGTTCCGGCCTCGGCCTGTGGATTGCCAAGAACTTCATCGAGGCCGTAAGGGGCAGCATCGCCGCCGCGAACCGCGAGGGTGGCGGTGCGGTATTCGAGATTGCGCTGCCGCTGACAGGGGTGGCCAGGCTGGACCAAGGTGCCGATGCGTAACGACGTGCTGATCATCGATGACGAGCCGGCGATCCGGCGGCTGCTCACCGGTGCGCTCGACCGCATTGCCCTTTCGCATGTCGAAGCGGGCACAGCGGCCGAAGCGCTGCGCCTCGCGGCGGCCGAGCCGAGCCCGCTCGTCGCGTTGCTCGATCTTGGTTTGCCCGACCGCGATGGCTTGGAGATCGTCCCGCAGCTGGCGGCGCTCGGCATCGCGGTGATCGTGCTGACTGCAAGAGACGCTACTGACGAAAAGGTCGCCGCGCTCGATCTCGGTGCGGACGATTTCGTGACCAAGCCATTCGACAGCGAGGAACTGCTCGCCCGCATCCGCTCGGCGCTCCGGCGCAAGGCCGGCCCACAGGCGGACAGCGCGAAGCGCCAGTTCCTCGAAGGCAGCATCGACCGCGACACGCACCGCGTGACCATTCGCGGCGCGCAGGTCGATCTGACGCCGCGGGAATTCAACCTGCTCTGGGCGCTGTCCGACCGGCCAGGCCGGGTCATCACGCATGACCGGCTGCTCGAGGAAGTCTGGGGTCCGGCGCACCGCCACGATCTCGATTATCTGCGGGTTGCCGTCCGGGCGCTGCGTCGCAAGATCGAACAGGACCCGACCCACCCCAGGCTGATCGTCAACGAGCCGGGCATCGGCTATCGCATCTCGGTGACCTGACGACTGCGCGGAGCGCGTTGGCCAACTGATGGGTGCCGCGCAGAGCACTACCGTGTCCATGGGAAAGAGTGCGCCCGATCAGGCCGGGGTGCCATTTTCCGCTATCATTCAACGGAGTTCTCGCAGTTGTCCGAGATCCGTGGATGTCTTGCTGGCGACGAACCGGACAGCAAACAGGTCCTGCGCTAACGACGGAAACTGTCCCCAAGGAGCTTGTAATGTTTCGGAGAGGAGCGCTGGTGCGCCTACGGGACCCCAACATTGCTTTAATTTATTGTTTTTTGTCATAAACTATCTCCAATATCCGATTTTGCTCCCAAATTTGCCCCCATAATTTTAGCAAGCATGTGATCTCATTAGTGTTCTAGTCAAAAATTGTGACTATTCCCGGACGCTGTTAACGATTTTTTTGTCCAATTGGTCTCGCTGAATGAACCGATCGGACTGGTATTTCGTCCTTCCTCAACCCCAAAATGGGGCCACCGATTTTTGCCCTGTCGACGTTAATTTCTCAAATTATATGACTACCGAATAACCAAAATCTGCCAGGTGGCTTCCGGGGTGGTCGAGCAGGCCGCAAGCGTAACGACGCCGGCAGCGGCGAGCACAAGTTTGATGGAGCGTCTCATGGCTTCATTTCCTTGAGGATGCGCCCGGCTTCGCGCGGCTCGGAGCGGAGATATTGCGGTGGTGCCTTGGCCGATGCCCCCAGCGCGGCGGCGGCGTGCCACGGCCAGCGGGGGTCCCACAGCACCGTGCGCGCAATCGCGATCATGTCGGCCTCGCCGCGCGCGATGATCTGTTCGGCCTGATGCGGATCGGTGATGAGGCCCACGGCGATAACCGGCATGTTCACAGTATCCTTGACCGTGCGGGCCAGCGGTACCTGGTAGCCCGGGCCCACTGGAATGTCCTGCCGCGGATCGAGCCCGCCGCTTGACACGTGAATCGCGGCACAGCCGCGGGCTTCGAGTTCACGGGCGAAGACTGCGGTTTCCTGAGGCGTCCAGCCGCCCTCGACCCAATCGGTGCCGGACACGCGCACAGTGACGGGCTTGTCGGCGGGAAATGCTGCACGCACCGCGTCGAACACCTCGAGCGGTACGCGCATCCGATTTTCGAGACTGCCGCCATATTCATCCGTGCGCGCGTTCGACAACGGCGAAAGGAATTCGTGGAGCAAATAGCCATGCGCGGCGTGGATCTGGATCCCATCGAGTCCCAACCGGTCCGCCCGCTGCGCCGCGTCCACAAAGGCAGCGATGATGCGGTCCATGCCCTGGCGATCGAGCGCTACGGGCGGATGATCGCTCTGCTTGAAAGCAAGCGCGCTTGGCGCAACCGTTTGCCAGCCATTGGCATCAGTGGGTGGAATCTGCGCGCCGCCATTCCAGGGTTTGGCGCAGCTTGCCTTGCGGCCTGCATGGGCAAGCTGGATGACGAGCGGGATGTCCGACCAGCGGCGCACGCTTTGCAGCACGCGCCGCATCGCGTCCTCCGTGCGGTCGTCGTACAGACCGACATCGCCATAGGTAATGCGGCCTTCCGGGCTGACCGCGGTGGCTTCAATGGTCAGCGCGGCTGCGCCCGACATCGCCAGATGGCCCAGATGCATCTGGTGCCAGTCGTTCATCGCGCCATCTTCGGCCGAATACTGGCACATCGGAGCGATCACGATGCGGTTGGCGAGTTGCAGCCCGCCAATCTCGATCGGTTCGAACAATTGCGCCATTACCACCCTCCCGTATTGGGCATCGAGGCCCAGGGCTCGGCGGGGGCCTTGTGCTCACCTTTTTGAAGCAGCTCGATCGAGATGCCGTCTGGCGAGCGCACGAAAGCCATGTGCCCGTCGCGAGGTGGCCGGTTGATCGTCACGCCGCCGGCTTGCAGCCGGGCACAGGTTTCGTAGATGTCGTCGACGCGGTAGGCGAGGTGACCGAAATTGCGGCCTCCGATATAGACCTCGGGCGTGCTGCCATCCTCGGGCGGCCAGTTGTAGGTCAGCTCAACCTCGACTGTGCCGCGCTCGCCCTCGCCGCGATGGTCCTCATCGGCAGCCAGGAAAATGAGGGTGTAGCGCCCGCGTTCGCTCTCCATGCGCCGGGTTTCCGTAAGGCCCAGCAATTCGAAGAAGCACAGCGTGGCTTCGGGATCGCTGACCCGCAGCATGGTGTGAAGATAGTGCATGATCAGTCTGCCTTTTCCTTGAGAGCTTCCATCACCAGCTGCGCCGTGCGGGTGGCCGAGGCGGGGTTCTGCCCCGTCACCATATTGCCATCGCGCAGGGCAAAGGGCTGAAAATCGGGGCCCGCCTCGTGCTTCGCGCCCAGTTCCTTCATCCGCGTTTCCAGCAGGAAGGGCACGGCATCGTCGAGCCCGACCGCGCGTTCCTCGCTGTCAGTGAAAGCGGCAACGCGGCGTCCTGCGACCAGCGGTGTGCCGTCGGGCTTCTTCGCGGAGACCAGTCCCGCCGGGCCATGGCAGACCGCAGCAACGATCTTGCCCTCGCGGTCGAACCGCTCGACCAGCCGCGCAAGTTCCTCGCTTACCGGATAGTCGAACATCGTGCCGTGGCCGCCCGGCAGGAACACCGCGTCATACCCGTCGGGATCGATGCTGGTGAACGCCGGCGTGCTTGCAATCTCGGCCTTCAGCGCCTCGTCCTTGAGATAGCGTTCGACAGAAGCATCGTTCTCGCCATCGGCATTGACGCTGCGCTGATCGACCGGGATCGCGCCGCCCCTGATCGAGGCAAGCGTGACCTCGGCCCCGGAGTCGCGAAAGGCGTAATAGGGGGTGGTGAGTTCTTCGAGCCACACGCCGGTCGGTTCGGTGCCGGGGATCATGCGGTCTGCCGAGGTGGCAATCATCAGAATGCGGGTCATTGCTTTGGGTCCTTTGTCATGGAGATGGATCGAGCGACCATGTGCGGTCGATAGCGGCGATGCCGCCGCCGCCATGGCGAGCGAGCTCATGCCTGTCAGAAAAGTGCGTCGGTCTTGCATGGGTTGGCTCCTTCGATGGACGACCCAGATAGGCCGAAGGTTTCATCAGGAAATCCAAGAGGAATAGCGGTCAGGCATAAATTGTTTTATGGAACGGGAATGTCTCTCCAGCAGCTGCGCACCTTTGTCGAAGTTTACCGACGCCGTTCGCTGAGCGATGCGGCACGCGCGCTCGGCCTCACCCAGCCCGCCGCCTCTCAGCATATCGCCTCGCTGGAAGCGCAGCTTGGCCACCCGCTATTCGACCGGCATTCGCGCGGCGTGCGGCCCACGGCCATCGCCGACGATCTCGCGCTCTCCATCGGCGGCAGTCTCGATACAGCCGAAGCCGCGCTCGCGGCTGCACGCGCCCGCTCGATCAGAATCTCGGGGACCGTCCACATCGCCGCACCATCCGATATGCTGGGCGAAATGATCACGCCGAGGCTAGGCCCCCTGATTGCGGCGGGGCTCGATCTGCGGTTGCATATCGGCGGGCGTGATGCGCTTTACGCCATGCTGCTTGATGACAGGGTGCACCTCGGGTTCACAGCCTCACAGCCGGATGACGCGCGGCTCGCCTATCAGAAAGTCGGCACTGAAGATCTGCGGGCAGTGGCGGCACCCTCGGTGGCCGAGCAGATCGGGCGAAGTCCTCTGGCACATGCTCTCAATACCGTGCCGCATCTCGCCTACGATCTTGACCGGCCGCTGGTGAGGAACTGGCTCGAAGCGAACAGCATCGAAGTGTCGCGCCCCCCTGCGCTGACCGCGCCCGATCTTCGAGTCTTGCGATCCGCCTTGTGCGCGGGATTGGGGTGGACGGTGCTGCCGAGCTATCTCACGGATGCCCAGCGCGCTGCTTGCGTCCTTGTCGAAATCGCGGCGCCGGTGAACGTGCCGACCAACGCATTCTATCTCGTCTGGGCCAAATCGTCCCTGCGCCACCCGCGCGTCGCCTTTGCACGCGATGCGTTGATCACCGCCTTAGCCGACAAACCTTAGGTTCCGCCAACCCATTGCTGAACCCCAGTTTCTGGCTCGTGGGGTAACCTGAGCGCTCAAGATGATGAGCACGCGCCGGCAACTACGGGCAAATCGCCCGCGCCTAAGCATGTCTGTGCAGTTGATCAAGGATTGGGAGGAAGCGACTTTGATGCCCCCTAACCGACCAGGCCTTTACCAAGTCAAAGGGGGCCCGCCGATGCGATGCTCTCGGGCCTAGGACACTGGATGCTTTTCGCGGAATCGCAGGCCACAACTGCCCCTCTCCACAGTTCATTGGCACGCTGGATTTGCGCAGTCCGAGGAGCTGATCAGGCGTTGAAGGCCCGGCGACCGGCAGCTTTTGCCTGCATCTGATATTCGGCCTCGCCATCACGAGCTCCGGCGCGGGTTTGGCCTCGGCCAATGCGTTGGAACGTATGCAGTCATGACCGCCTAAATCAGCCTCAGCCCTGCAGCAGCATTCTGCAACTTGTATGTTCTCGACCCGGGCGCGCTGGTCAGTGCGGCAAGCTACTCCGCATCGACGGCGAGCAGATGCCGCACAGTTTTTTCCAAGTTCGCGGGTGAATGCGTAGCTTTTGAAGACCTTGCCACATAGCGATTGACACATTTTTGGAAGTTATTACTTTCTTTTTTAACTGCCCGGATTCGTCGATTGGAGCCTCAACACCATGCTGCCTGCCTTCCATCCCGATCGCCCGCCTCGACGAATGCGTCCATTTCAGGCGCTGCATCACTTCCGAGCCCTGGCCCGCAATGCTGATGATACCGCGCAAGTGTTTCTGATGGGCGAGTGTCTTCCCAACCGCAGCACGAGACGCATCGGCATGGACTTCTGCCTCAGCAGTCTGGGACAGGATCTGATGGTCAGTGAACCCGCGCTCGCTCCGCTGCTCGACGACCATGAGCGCCTGCTGGCTTTCGGTCCGGACAGCGTCGCCCACGCGTATGTCGCCTTCATGCGGACCGAGGGGCTGACCGCAGCTGGACTGGTCGCTGCGAGCCGGTTTCCGGGTCAGGTCGAATATGCAGACCAGATGCAATGGTTCGTCAACCGCCTGCGAGACACGCATGATCTCGCTCATGTCCTGACCGGCTATGGCCGCGATCCTCTGGGCGAGCAATGCGTACTCGGCTTCACCAGCGGGCAGTACCGCGACTGGACCGAGACGATCATTGCTTGGGCGGGCACCGCCGAATTCGCGTTGAGGGTGCCTGGCCGCGCGCCCTTCATCGGTGCGGTGGCCGAGGCTCGGCGCAACGGGCGCGCGGCGCAGGCGATTTTCCGCCAAAACATCAGTGCCCTGCTCGCTGAACCGCTGGCAGCGGCGCGGCGGCGAATGGGGATCGGTGAGCCTAGTGTCTATAGGCGTGCACACGCGCGCCTGCGGGAACAGGGAATCGATCCCTACCGCATCGGCGGCCCGGCTCGTCCGGTTACGGCACCGATCTAGCTCTCGGCGGGCTCGGCGATGTGGGGAGCCACGAGGCTGTGAATCATGCCTTTGAGCTCGGCAATCAGGAGCGCCGCCTCCTCAGGCTCGGCCTTGAGCGCCAAATCGATCACCCGACCAGATGTCTCGATGATAATCCGGCAGATCACGCCGCGCCGCATCGCATCGAGTTCAACCCCGAGATCCACCAGGGCGGCCGCAAGATTCGTCTCGAGGGCCAGAATATGACGCGCGTCGACCGATTGAAGCTGTGGAGAGACCTGGCAGGCGGCGCGGAGCAATGCATAAACCGGGCTTCGCCGCGCAGCAAAATAGAAGCTGTCGACCATCCGGTCGCTGATACGTCGCCAGTCAGTACCTGCCCGAAGCGCGCGGAAGCTCCCGATCCACTGCCTCTCGCGCTCGCAGGAACGTTCTACCAGTTCAGTGAGCACAGCCCATTTGTTGGGAAAATAGCGATAGACCGCGCGCGGCCCCACTCCCGAACGGTCGGCCAGCAGATTCGTGTTGAAGCCGTTCACGCCAAACTCGACCAACAACGCTTCTGCCTGATCAAGCAGGCGCTGCATCGTCTCGCGGCTGCGCGCCTGTTTCGGACGGGCGCGCAGGACGGTGTCGGAACCTTTCATGCCTATGCTTAACATCGTGCGGCGATCAGGCGCAACTTCCGTCTGGTTCTGGTCGCTGCGGAATCACTGGGAGAGGCATGGCTTTGAGCGAACCAGCGGCTGCTGTTCGATACCGCGTTGCTAGCTTTCTAAGTCCTTGATCACGCAAAGCCAAAAAAGCACAACCCTCTACAGGCAAAAAGAAAAAGAGGCAGATCGGACCGGATTACATGTCAGAATAGCCTCGCGCCCACAGGAACATTACCATCGGGTGCGAACAGTACCACCGCGCCGTTCTCGTCCGGAAAGCCGACTGTCAGGACTTCTGACAGGAACTTGCCAATCTGGCGCGGCGGAAAGTTGACGACTGCAGCGATCAGGCGGCCGGTCAATGTCTCCGGGGTGTAATGCTCCGTAATCTGAGCGGATGACCGCTTAACGCCGATCGTGGGACCGAAATCGATCTGCAGCTTCAGGGCAGGCTTGCGCGCTTCGGGAAAGGGGCGCGCTTCGATGATCCGGCCCACTCGAATATCGACTTTCAGAAAGTCCTCAAATGCGATTGGTGCGGCGGCAGGTGCTAGGGGATCATGAACAAAATGCATGCCCCCGATTTAGCACCTTTCGCAACGCTGGGTCCATTCGCTGATGCAGATTGCGGACTTGAAGACGTGACATCAAATTTACGAATTTTTCCATGCCTGAACCGGGAAATTTCCATGCGCGAACCGCCGCTAGGAAAGCTCTGAATTTGGGGCTTGGGTGGCGCGGTGCAGGAGATAGTGGACCAGCCCCGGTTTCTCAACGGACGCCAGGAGTAGCAGCTGTTCAAGCTTCTCTGCCTGAATGGCATCGCGCATCAACGGTTCAAAGCCATTGGAGATGCCGACGCTCTGGGCTGCAAACTCAATCGGAGGCAGTGGGCCAGTTTCATGGACCGAGCCGGAGACCTTGAAGGCGACGTCGTTCCCTTCGTTGGTCAAATCCTATGCTTAGACGCCACCGTAACTCAACTGGCGAAAGCCCATGCAATTGTGGGTCTTAAGATCGGTCAGCGCCCTAGGCTATCCACACAGTCGGAGATATTTTGGCGAGACAACTATAATAGCCTTGAACGGCGGCGTTAGCCAGATGGCACCTATGTGCGTGCAATCGCCTCGCCCACGCCTAGGCACTTTTGGCAGAATTGCAGGTTCGAGAAGCGGTTGGGCTCAACACCGCCTTTGGAGAAATAGGCGCTTGATCATGAGCGCTGGGTGTGGCGCTATTGGACCCGAGACCACAAAGCACATACCATGCCCCCTTGTATCCGGGCGCGCATGAGGAATCGAAAGCGGCATGCGCTGCAAGCATCCTCACGCTCCCTGCCCTTTTCCCGCAAAATCGGTTTCGTGGTGGCAAGATGGGGAACGCAGGCCTTTCCCAACTGGGCGACGATAGTCCGGCCGTCCTCGCGGCTCGACGAGAGGGTTTCAGCATTCCCTGAAGCCAGCGTCCAGGGGAGTAGCCGGATTGTCAGCCATCACGGACCAAGGCACTCGCTCGCCAAGACCGGGAAGCTGGTGCATTGCAAAAGCAGCCAGACCAGGCGGCCAACACGGCCTGGTGCATTTCGCCTCAACGCTGATTTTGCTTTCGACGCTGCTGTTACCAGCATGCAGCAGCGAGCCACCTCCTCCCCCGCC
>NZ_LSIS01000399.1:0-1931 GCF_001556365.1 Blastomonas sp. CCH1-A6
GCGGGTCAGAGCCGCAGGCCGCAGGCAGCGGCTTCGCCTAAAGGAGTGAAAAATGACCATCCAGACCATCCAACTGAACAAGCTGGCGCTTTCCGACCTCAACGTGCGGAAGGTGAAGCCCAAGGAAATTGAAGCCCTCGCAGCCGACATTCAGGCGCGGGGCGTGCTGCAAAACCTGATCGGCTATGATGAGGACGGCAAGATCAAGATTTGCGCTGGAGGGCGGCGCTACCGGGCCTTGAAGCTGTTGCAGAAGGCAAAGACCATCCCCGGCACTTTCGAGGTTCCCGTTGAAATCCGCAGCAAGGACGAGGCGCTGGAAATCTCTCTTGCCGAGAACGCGCAGCGTGAGGACATGCACCCCGCCGATGCCATCGCCGCCTATCGGGCGATCATCGACAGCGGCAAAGACGTTGACGATGTTGCAGCATCGTTCGGCGTCTCCCCCGCCTATGTCCGCCGCGTGTTGAAGCTGGCGGCGCTGCACCCGACCATTCTCAAAGCCTTCCAGAAAGACGAAATCGGCATGGGCGCGGCGCAGGCTTTCGCGCTGACAGACGATCAGGACCGCCAGCTTGAGGTTTTCAAGCGCACCGGCGACAACGCCCACCAAATCCGCGCCATGCTCACCCAGGAGAAGGTTGCCGATACCGACAAGCATTTTCGCATTGTAGGCGAGGAAGCCTATTGCGCCGCAGGCGGCACCTTCACCACCGATCTTTTCGGAGAACGTCGCTATTGCGATGATGCGGGCCTTGTCATGGACCTTGTGCAAGATCGGCTCGACGCCATCGCCAAGGCGGCGCGCGAAGATGGCTGGCGCGATGCAGAAGGGCAGCTCTACCGGCCTGATTCCTACTGGATGCGCGGCCATCTGGAACCCGCTGGCGAGCGCCATCCGACCGAGGAAGAAACCGCGCAGCTGGTCGAGATCGAGGCGGCAATCGCCAAGCGGGAAAGCGAGGTGGACGAGGACGAGCACGACTATGACGACGAGTTGCGCGCCCTGACCCGCAAGCAGGACGCTATCGTATCGGCTTGCCGCGTCTTCACCGCCGAGCAGAAGGCCGAGCACTCGCTTATCGTCTTCATCGGGCATGACGGTATCGAACAGGTTGCGTTCACGCGCAGCGCCAAGGGCACCGCCGCCGATGGCCCCAAGCCTCCCCGGCCCGACTACTCGCAGAAGGTCATGGATCAGCTGGGCGGCATCCGCACGATGGCGGTTCGGGAAGCCCTTGCCAGCGACCCGGAGCTGGCGCTGGACGTGCTCTTGACGGGCCTATTGGGGCAGGTTCGCGGCAACTCCTATTCGTGGCAACAAGCCGCCGAAATCACCGCCGAGAAGAACCGCTTCCATGTTGACGAGGCGATCATGGGCCATTCCACGATTGCCGACATTGACGAAATCGCGGGGGCCGATCTTGCCCGCTTGGCCGAGACACCCACGCTGGACGACATGCGCCAGATGGACAGCGAAGCGAAATTGCGGCTGCTGGCCTACTGCGTGGCCTCGCAGATCACGAGCCTTTCGTTCCATAGCGACCGCGACCGCCAGCTGGCGCAGATCGTCGGGGCCGCGCAGATCGACATGGCCGACAAGTGGGAACCCAATCAGGTATTCTATGACCAGCTTAGCAAGGCCACGCTCTTGAAGCTGCTGGCCGAAGGTTGCGGCAACGACGCCGCAGAGAATTGCCAGACCATGAAGCGCTCTGATCTTGCCTTGACGGTCAACGAGCGCCTTGCGGGGCGGCGCATCCTGCCCCCCGCCCTTCGACCCTCTGCCTTGCCCGATGCCGCTGATAGCGAAAGCCAAGCGGCATGACGGCATGGGGAGCGCGCTTCACTCCCGCGCTCCCCGCAAACTTGCGGGGCGGTGGCAGCTGCCACCGCACCCATTTTACAGAACGCAGCCGGTAAAATCGGCC
>NZ_LSIS01000040.1:0-2811 GCF_001556365.1 Blastomonas sp. CCH1-A6
CGACCACCGACGATATCGCCCAGCAGATAGCCGCCGAGCGCGCCGCCGATGCCGCCGATCGCGGACTTGCTGATGCGCTGCTGGCCGGTTTCCGGATCGGTGACGCAGGCACTGAGTGCCAGGCTGGCCAGGCCCGCAAGGGCGGCGATACGGATGGTCTTGCTGTTCATCATTAGCTCCCGCGAAATGTCTTTCATCGTGCAGACGCATCGCTGCGTCTCATCCGCTTATTCGGTTTCGCGGCTGAATGGTTCCCGAACCCGAATGTAACATCGTTTAATTTCCGGGAACGCGCAGCCCGTTTGCGGGTCTGGTTGCAGGTGCGAAAGCACGTGACACCGCGCGCCCGCACGATATAGGGTGCACGCTTAACCCTGTAAGGCCCGATGGACCCTCTTCCCCCCTTTCCCTGGCTCGATGTCGTCATCATCCTGGCGCTGATCGTGCTCAATGGCGTCTTTGCGATGTCCGAGCTTGCGATCGTCTCGGCGCGCAACGCCAAGCTGGAAGCGATGGCGCGCGATGGCAGCAACGGCGCGCGCACCGCGCTCAAGCTGGGGTCCGATCCGGGCAAGTTCCTTTCCACCGTGCAGATCGGCATCACCCTGATCGGCATTCTGGCGGGGGCCTATTCGGGCGCGAGCCTCGGCGCTCCGGTCGGCGAGCGGCTGGCGCTGGTCGGCGTGCCAGCCGATATTGCCGACAGCGTGGGCTTTGCGCTGGTCATCGGCGTGACCACCTATCTGTCGCTGGTGATCGGCGAGCTGGTGCCCAAGCAGTTCGCGCTGCGCAAGGCCGAGGAACTGGCCGTCATCATGGCGATCCCGATGGACCTGATGGCGCGCGGCGCCGCGCCGCTGGTCTGGGTGCTCGACCGGTCGAGCGCGCTCATCTTCCGCCTGCTCGGGCTGAACCGCGAATCGGAAAACATCGTCACTGCCGAAGAGCTGCAGATGATCTTTGCCGAGGCGACCAAATCGGGGGTGATCGAGGAATCCGAACGCGCGATCATCTCGGGCGTGGTCCGCCTCGCCGACCGTCCGGTGCGCGAGGTGATGACACCGCGCACCGAGGTCGACTGGCTGCCCGCCGATGCCGGACTCGACGATCTCCGCCGCATCATGGCCGAATCGCCGCACAGCCGCCTGCCGGTCGCCAATGGTTCGGTCGACGCGATTATCGGCATCGTCACCGTGCGCGACCTGCTGACCGCGATCATCGAGGGCGCGCCGCTCGATCTGGCCGCGCTCGCGCGACCTGCGCCGATCGTGCCCGACCGCGTCGATGCGATGGATGCGCTGAAAGTGCTGCAGAAGGGCGAGGTGCCGATGGCGCTCGTCCATGACGAATATGGCCATTTCGAAGGGCTGGTGACGCCGGCCGACCTGTTGCAGGCTCTGGTCGGCGATTTTGCCTCGGACCAGGGCGAAGGCGATTCGCCGATGGTGGTCGAGCGCGCCGACGGGAGCCTGCTGATCTCGGGCGGGCTGCCCGCAGACGCGATGGCCGAGCGGCTTGGGATTTCGCTTCCCGAGGACCGCGATTATGCGACGGCAGCCGGTCATGTGCTGCACTGCCTGCGCCACCTGCCCAAGGAGGGCGAGGTGTTCAACGATCAGGGCTGGCGGTTCGAGATTGTCGACATGGACAATCGCAAGGTCGACAAGCTGCTGGTCAGCCGGATCGCCGAGAGCGACTGACCGGCGGCGACGCGCTTATTGCGGCGCGCCTGCGCCCGCGCCCGGGGCACCCACCGCGCCGATATTGCCGAACAGATCCTGGAAGAAGGTGCGCTTGCGGCCGAGCGTCGGCGTCTTTTCGCCTTCGGGATCGATCTTCGCGACCTGATCGAGCCCGGTGAAATCGACCGCCGCGACATTGCCGGCGGCATCGAACTTGACGCGCATCACCTGCTGCGCGGTCGGGCGCGGATTGGCAAAGGCGAGCTGGCGCGTGTCGCGCGCGAAATAATACCATTCGCTGTCGCTGAACTGGCCGGTAAAGGTCGGGCGGCCCAGTGTGCGCTCGACCGATTGGCGATTGTCGACCCCGGGCAGGATCTGACCCGCCAGCGTCTGGTCATAGATGAAACCCTGATGCCCGCGCAGCTGGCCGCATCCCGCCAGCAGCGGCAGCGCTGCCATCGCCACCAGCAAAGCAGCGCGGGGGCGCGAAAACCGGGTCGCGCGAGAGGTCGGAGCTTTGCTGGTCATCATCATTCCTTGGCGGTCTATCCGCGATGTCTGCGGCGCGATGCTGTCAGGCGCAAGCCATGCCGCATGTCTTGCAACTTGCCGTTGGCGCCTCAATATGCACTAAGCCGCTGCATCACAAGTGGCCAATGAATTGTGGCTTAACGCCGCGATTTCCCTGCAGGATATCACACGCCCCATGTCCGTCCTCTCCCGCCTGTTCAGCCGCAAGGACCCGCGCGAGATCGCGCGCGCAGCCTATGACCGCATCATCGCCATGGGCCGCGACCCCTATTGGTATCTCGACGGAAAGGTCGAGGACAGCGTCGACGGCCGGTTCGAGGCGGTGACGATGGTGCTCGCCGCGGTGCTGCTGCGGCTGGAGCATGACGATACCGACCCGCAGGTTCGCCAGTTCTCGGTGTTCCTTGCCGAGCTGTTCGTCGACGACATGGACGGGCAGCTACGCCAGAACGGCGTCGGCGATCTCGTGGTCGGCAAGCATATCGGCAAGATGATGAGCGCCCTGGGCGGACGGCTGGGGGCCTATCGCGAGGCGCTGGCCAGCGGCAATGGCGACCAGCTCGCCCAGGCGCTGCGCCGCAACCTCTATCGCGAC